>NZ_VTXG01000032.1:0-57323 GCF_013114515.1 Vibrio sp. AIC-3
CGACGACAAGTATTCCACTGCGGAGTGGTAGTTCAGTTGGTTAGAATACCGGCCTGTCACGCCGGGGGTCGCGGGTTCGAGTCCCGTCCACTCCGCCACTTATTAGAAAAGCCCTGCTAGAAATAGCAGGGCTTTTTTACATTTGAAGAAAAGTGTTTTGCTGTTAGGTTATATGAGTGTTGTAAAGGTACCGAGCCCCTGCACTTCACGCTATTCCGGCACATATTAGAAAGCCTAGTCTGACGACTAGGCTTTCGTCGTTTCTGACGTATGAATGTTATTACTCAACTGCGAGTTTTGTAGAAGTGTTGCCCGTTGATAGCGAACTTTGATATTTCGACATCTATTAAGCAGCCCTACTATTTTTAGTAGGGCTTGGTTGCGTTAGTTGATGTTGTTTACCGCCTTAACGATTAACCTTTCCTGAGTCTCTTCTAAGAGCTTGTTTCTAAGAATTGTAAAACTACGTACAGACACAATTAAAGCAGTTCTCCGTGTGTTTGATAGACCCTAATGCACAACTTCATAGTTACTTTAATACACTTGGTTTGGTGGCGGTAGACGAGTAAAGACTCGATAGATTATGGTTTATAAGTATCGTTGAAGTTATTTGGGGATAAACAACAGATATAAAAAAGCCGATGTTTGGCATCGGCTTAGTTTGAGTTGTTTTGACTTAAGCTGGCTGAACTAGAGCGAGCGCTTTACGAGAAACCTCGTGAGCTGCTTTCGTTAAGTTTTGCTTCTCTAGTGCGTCAGATAGGTATCCGTAATCTGAAACATTTGAGCGAAGTGCTAGGGCTTTTTCGAAGTGGCTTTGTGCTTCCGCCCACTTCTGCTCTCTTAAGTAGAACTGAGCCAGCGCGCTGTGTGCTTCGGCATTACCACTGTCTTTACTAATTGCACGTTCTAGCATGACCACTACTGGGTGGTGATCGGATAAGTTCAGCTCTGGAAGCAACATGTAGAGTTCATTTGACCCACTCTTTGCAATGTTCTCTTTGATCACAGTGAAGGCTTCTGAGTCAGCTTTGCGAGCGATAAGTTGCTTCACAAAGCAGGATACAAGGTGCGAACTTTGTTTCTGTTTTCTTGAAAGCTTGTTCCAATGGCTGATTAAACCTTCGCTACCTTGCTGTTGTGCCACATCATGAAGTAGCCCACATTGTGCTTTCTGTTCTAATTCACGTTGCTCATCAGCTGTTAGAAGTTTGTTCTTAACTAATTTAGGAGTTAACTCTAGCAATGGCTGCCATAACTTCAGTTGCAAGTAAGTGGCTTTTAACAGGCCAAGTACAGCAGTGTTATTAGGGTATGTGCCTTTTAGGGTCGAAAGTGTATCGAATGCAGCTTCGTAGTTTGACTCGCTGATTTGCTGTTTAGCTTTAGTTAGCTCAACCGCTAGTAGAGAGTCGTCCTGTTGGCTAGCAAGCTCGATGTACTTATCTCGCTCACTTGTATTACCTTGTTCGTGTGCCGCTTGAGAAGCGACTAAATAACAAAGTAGAGGCATGTCGTGATGGTTAGCCCAACGAGTTACTTTCTTCTCAGCGCCTTTCCAGTCACCTTCAAGTAGCTTGATAATGCCTTCATTGGTATAACGACGAGAACGTTTCAGCTTACGAACACTGAACCAGTTCCAAGTTGTCGAGCTTGCGTACATAAGCTTTTTAAATAGGTACTCTAAGCCGAATAGAGCCGCTAGAAGAGCAATGACAAAGATAACCAGTGTTGTCACGCTCATCTCAATAGTCTTATTCGCAATTGAGATCAGAACGTAGCCTTGTTGACCAGAGAACTGAGTACCAACAATTAACCCAGCACCTAGAACGAGAAAAAGAAAAATCCAACGAATCATTATTTTTCCTCCGTGGTCATAACGGTGACTTCACGACGTAGGCGCTCACGTATCACATCTGACAACTCATTTTGAGATTCAAGCTTTACAGGGTATTTCACAGAGATGTTCTGTTCACTTAGCTGTTTAATCGCTTTCTCAAATTCAATCACTGAGTTGTTATCTTGGTTTAGATACGCTTTCGACCACTCGCTAGCGGTATTAAGAGCTGCGCTATAGAGTTCACCTTGTTCTTTGTAGACGGCGCGAATCGCGGTTTCTAATTTACCTTTGATGTTTTCACGCAGGTAGAAGTGTTGTTCAGGAGAGAGTAGAGGGATAACTTCGCCATCACGACTACGGAAGGTAATGAAGTTTTCTGAGAAGTCTTTCATCGACGTCATCAGGTTGTTCTGCCAATCATTAATATCTTGCGATACCGCTTTTTTCTCAACAACCGCAGCTTCCGGAAGAATCGCATTGGCAAGCGGCAGTGTATCGACTTGCTGTTGCAAGCTTGTGATACGCAGAACTAAGCCGTCACGGTCGATCAGAGGAATAGTGCGAAGCTTGGTAATGTCATTGGTCATTGATTGACGCAGTGACACTAAGCTCGGGTCATTCAGTGCTGCGATACGTTGATCGGCGCTTTCCATTAACTTGGTTGCGCTAACGGCATCATGCTCGAGGAACAGTTTACGTCCTGCTAGTTTCACAAGGTAATCGGCTTCGGCAAGTAACCAGTCATTCGGGCGGCGACCTTTCACGTCAGCCACTGCTAACTGCAGGCTTTGAATGCTCTTCTGCTGTTGAGATTGCACGACCTGAGTTTTCTCCACCGCGTGTGAGGCTTCTTGGATAGTCTCTTGCTTGATGGTTTGTAGGTCTTTATTTACCGCAGATTGGGTATTTTGCAGTTGTGCTTGAAGAGCGGCTATTTGAGCCGAGTATTCAGCGCTCTTTTGCTGCATTTGAAATGCGATACCGCCACTGAAGATAATTGAAATAGCGATCGCAATAGCGCCTAGTTTGACACCGCGCTTACCTTGCTTTTCTGCTTTCTCTATTTGCTCTTTATGCTCAGCTTGAGGCTGCTCATTTTTAGCGGTATTTGAAGCAGAGGCATCAAGCTTCTGTTCAGGTTGTTTTGTCTCTGTAGAGTCAGCTTTTTCGTTTTCAACAACTACTGGCTGAGTATCTTGTTTCTTTTCAGGTTCAATATGCTCATTATTTTTTTTGCTTGTCATGCTTATTTCCTGTTTCTAGCTAGGGCCGGAGAGCAGCCAGTAATATTTGGTTCGTAGCACTGTGAGTATTGGTCACATTCGAGAAGCCGAGTTGTTGTGCTCGTTCTACAATGCGCTGGCTTGGGACAAATAGATGTCTTGTTGAAAGCCAAGCCAAATACTCATCAGGGGTAATTGAGCAGAGATACTCCAATTGTTCCTGACTAGTGATGACAACTTTGGACGTTTTTTTGTTTATCCATGTTTGATAGGTATTGTGGTCGCTAATAGGAATATATTCTCTACGGTAGGTCTCACAATAAGAGACTTGTGCACCTCGATTGAGTAGAGAATCCCTAATGAGCTCACGCCCACCATTGCCACGTAGTATCAAAATGGACTTATTTTCTACGCCATTAAGTTCAGTAAGTTTAAGAAGATGTTCACTATCACTAACTTGAGGATAGTTTACTTTTTGTTTACAGACTTTGCTTAAAACGTGCGCAGTTTTTTGACCAACGCCAAGATAAAGCGGCGAAGTAGGCCAAATGGATGAGGTTTTTGAAAGGATGCTTTGGGCAGCCGCCACGGCGTGGTGACTGACTGCAATAATGATATCGCTGTTATTAAGCTGGGTGCTTAAATCCGCAGAGTTGGGATTATCCACGATACGAATCAGCGGATGATGGATTGCTTGAACCCCTTCATCCGCTAGTTGTTGGCAAAGCGATTGTCCCTCTGAACCGGGACGAGTCACCAACACTGTCATGATTATTCTTGGTCAACGTAGAGCTTGGTTAAGATTTCTCTCGCGCCATCATCCAGCAATTGATTTGCCAGAGTCACGCCAAGTGCTTCTGCATCTTTGCGAGGGCCAGAGATCTCACCACGAACCATCTTAGAACCGTCCGGTTCACCAACTAATGCACGTAGCCAGATGTTTTCGCCATCTAATAATGAGTAGCTGCCGATAGGAACCTGACAGCCACCTTCTAGGGTAAGGTTCATTGCACGTTCGCACAGTACACGATCAGCCGTGTCTTTATGATTCAGTGGTTCAAGGAGTTTAATCAGACGCTCGTCATCAAGGCGACACTCAATACCAACAGCGCCTTGGCCAACAGCAGGGAGAGACTGCTCTGGTTCGATGAAGCTACGAATACGCTCTTCTAGCTCTAGACGTTTAAGACCTGCAGCAGCCAGTACGATCGCATCGTATTGACCATCATCGAGTTTACCTAGACGAGTACCAACGTTGCCGCGCAGCTCTTTGATGATCAGATCTGGGCGGTATTCTAACAGTTGGCATTGGCGACGCAGGCTGCACGTACCCACGACAGCACCTTGTGGGAGTTCGTCGATGTTGTTGTAAGTGTTTGATACGAAAGCGTCACGCGGATCTTCGCGCTCACAAATTGTTACCAGACCTAGACCTTCAGGGAAGTCGACAGGTACATCTTTCATTGAGTGAACGGCTAGGTCAGCACGACCTTCTAGCATGGCTACTTCAAGTTCTTTAACGAACAGCCCTTTACCACCCACTTTAGCAAGCGGAGTGTCTAGGATGATGTCACCTTTGGTCACCATAGTTACCAACTCAACCTCTAAACCAGGGTGAGCAGCTTGCAGTGCATCCCTTACAAAGTATGCCTGCCAAAGGGCAAGAGGGCTTTTTCTGGTCGCGATACGGATTGGTGCTGAATTTGTCATGGTGTTTCCGATATAGGTTCTGTAATAGCCTAATCCTACCATTATGAGGCGAGAATTCTTACTGTTTGATCATTCCATACTTTGATAGCTGAGAGATTTTCATGAGTTCACCAAAATAGTGTGATTAGTATCTCATTTGAAACATGGGCTATTATTAGAAATAGTCAATAAAGAGGACACTACGGCGCCGTGAGTTTAACTTTCTGTCATCAAGGAATTGACCAGTATGACGGGTTCCTTTGCTTTACCATTAAGGGTAAAAGTGTTAAATTGATCACGTTTTGTTGCTCCTTTCGTTCAGTAACTAAACAGAACTGCACTTAACCTCAAACCAAGGACTTACCTTGCAGGCTTACACTCAAACTTTGATTCAACGATTAGACAATCTAAATCAGCAGCGCATTGATCGTGCGTTGGCGTTGATGAATGTGCAAGGCCAGCGAGTATTCAACCTTATTCCCGCACTGCTTCACTTCAATCACCCGATGATGCCCGGTTATTATGACCAACAAGTTCCTTTTGGAATTCGTAGCTTCACGCTTAATGAATTCCAAAAGCAATTTGTCTCTGATACCGAATTAACGCTGGGTGGCAAACTCACCGAAGCTGATGAACCTGCAATCCTTGGCTTGTACACCATGGGTAGTACTTCTTCTATTGGTCAAAGCACTTCAAGTGATCTTGATATCTGGGTGTGTGTTTCCCCGGATATGGATGGCGCATCTCGCGATAGCCTAACCAACAAGTGTCTCTTGATTACTGATTGGGCTGAAACCTTAGGGGTTGAAGCGAACTTCTTCTTGATGGATGAAGAGCGTTTCCGTTCGAACCATTCAGAAGAGATGACAGGCGATAACTGTGGTTCTTCACAGCATTTATTACTGCTTGATGAGTTCTATCGCTCTGCGGTTCGTTTAGCTGGTCAGCGTTTGTTGTGGCAAATCATTCCGCCAGAAATGGAAGAGTGTTACGATGAGTATGTTCAAGGTTTGTGTCAGGATGGTTATCTTGATTGCTCGCAGTGGATCGATTTCGGCAAGCTGAATCGTATTCCCGCTGAAGAGTACTTTGGTTCAAACCTGTGGCAGCTCTATAAGAGTATCGACTCACCGTATAAATCGGTTTTGAAGGCGATCCTGTTAGAGGCCTATTCGTGGGAATACCCAAACACCCAACTGCTGAGTATTGATACCAAGCGCCGCTTCTTTGCGGATGAACCGGATCTGTATGGCATGGATAGCTACTATCTGATGCTTGAAAAGGTAACGCGCTATCTAGAACGCATTAACGACCACACTCGATTGGACTTGGTAAGACGCTGTTTTTATCTTAAGACCCACGAGAAGCTGTCACGAGATGCGGGCATTGGTTCTGTTGCGTGGCGTCGTGAAGCCTTGACTGAGATGACTAAGTCTTGGAATTGGGGACATGAAACCATTGCTGAGCTCGATAACCGCCGTAACTGGAAGGTTGAGCAGGTTAAAGTGGTGCACCATGCACTGCTTGATGCCTTGATGCTGAGCTACCGTAATCTGATTCAATTTGCGCGTCGTAACGACATCACTTCGGCAATCAGCCCACAAGATATCAGTATCTTGGCACGTAAGCTTTACGCTGCGTTTGAGGTATTGCCAGGTAAAGTGACACTGCTGAACCCACAAATCTCTCCGGATCTGCATGAACCCGACTTGAGCTTCATCGAAGTTCGTCAGGGTCAGTCGAATAAAGCAGGTTGGTACTTGTATAAGCAGCCACTGGTTGCACACCGCATTCTTGGTCAGCCTTCTCTAGAGCACCATGAGTACTTGAGTAAGTTGGTAGCATGGTCGTTTTTTAATGGCTTGATTACCGAGTCGACGCGTTTGCACTCTGTGGTTCGTGACGCTCACATTGATATCGATAAGTTCTATCAAATGGTGAGCGACCTGCGTAATACGTTTTCTTTGCGTAAACGTCGTCCGAGTATGCAAGCACTGGCGAGCCCGTGTGAGATAAGCCAGTTGGCGATGTTCATCAACTTTGAAAATGATCCGACGTCTGAGTTAAGTGGTCGTGCATTAAAAGTGGATCTTAAGAACGCCGATATCTTCAGCTTTGGTGAAGAAGGTAAGAGCTTAGTCGGCAGTGTCGACTTGGTTTATCGTAACTCTTGGCATGAAGTACGTACGCTGCATTTCCAAGGTGATACGGCAATGCTGGATGCGCTGAAGACGGTACTTGGCAAAATGCACCAAGATGCTTTACCGCCAGAATCGGTTGATGTGTTCTGTTACAGCAAAAACCTGCGTGGTGTGATGCGTAACATGGTGTATCAACTGCTTGCTGAGTGTATCGATTTACGATTGAAACCGATTGAACCCGAGAAGCGCCGCCGCTTTAAGGCTATTCGTTTAGCTAATAAGATGTTTGGTCTGTTCTTCGAACGTCGTGGTGTGTCGGTACAGATGTTGGAAAACTCGGTCGATTTCTACCGTAGCATCTCAACCAATAAGCTCAAAGGCTCACCTTTACTGATGCTCGATAAAGAGCAAGAGTATCAGCTACCAGAAGTGGTGGATGGTTTTGCGAGTGAGGGCTTGATTCAGTTCTTTTTCGAAGATACCGACAAAGGCTTCAATATTTATGTATTGGACGAGTCGAACCAAGTTGAGGTCTACCACCAGTACAGCGGTGAAAAAGATGAGATGATCGCGAGCGTGAATTCTTTCTACACATCGGTAAAAGATGAGTCGAAGATGTCGTCTAAGTTGATTAACTTTAACCTACCTCAGTACTACCAAATCGTTCATCCTGAAGAAGGCAATTCTTACGTTGTGCCTTATCGTAACGATGCAACTTTAGCTTCTCGGAGCTCAAAGATAGTCAACATCTAGTCTTACTAAGCCCGATTGATATTGAAAAAGGAGTGATTGATTCACTCCTTTTTAGTTTTGCTTACAAATGATTAAACCCAATCGATCGCTTCACCTGCGTGCTTCACGCATTCTTCTTTAACCATCTCAAACAGCTCCATGCCCGTCTTTGAACATGTCCACTTGTCGTCAACTAGCTTGAAGTGAAAGCCACCAGATTTAGACGCTAACCAGATTTCTTTCATTGGTTCTTGGCGGTTAATGATGATTTGGCTGCGGTTCTCAAACTCCAGCGTCATCACGTTACCAGTCACTTCGTAATCAATATCTGCCTCTGATTCATCGATAGCTTCTTCGATGTTTTGCATCTGTATATCGACCAGCTGATGAAATTCAGTCTCGTTCATCCTTTCTATCCTATTGCTTTTCCTGAGTGTGGTGCGATTATAGGGGGCATTGAGTTAATAATCACGATATGCAAAATGAAAAAATTAATTGCTGCTCTATTTATGATGTCCGTTATTGGACTTTCTGGTTGTGGTCAAACGGGTCCTTTGTACGATCCTGATGAAGTTCAGCAAACCGAACAATCACAATAAGTGAAAACACGCAGAAATCGTTATTTATAAGGGATAAGAACTTTGGATTACTTCAACTATCAGGAAGATGGCCAGCTTTGGGCTGAGGACGTCGCACTTTCACAACTAGCAGAGCAATATGGTACACCGCTGTATGTATATTCTCGTGCAACATTAGAACGCCACTGGAATGCGTTTGATTCATCGGTTGGTGAGCATCCGCACTTGGTGTGTTATGCCGTTAAAGCTAACTCAAACCTTGGCGTGTTGAATACTTTGGCTCGTTTGGGCTCTGGCTTCGATATCGTTTCTGGCGGTGAGCTAGAGCGTGTGGTTGCTGCCGGTGGCGATCCAGCAAAAGTTGTATTCTCTGGTGTCGGTAAAACAGCCGCTGAAATGAAGCGTGCGCTTGAGTTGAACATTAAGTGTTTCAACGTAGAGTCTGAACCAGAACTAGAGCGACTGAATAAAGTAGCTGGTGAGCTTGGTGTTAAAGCGCCGATTTCACTGCGTATCAACCCAGACGTTGATGCCAACACTCACCCTTATATCTCTACTGGTCTGCGTGATAACAAGTTTGGTATCGCTTTCGACCGTGCTCCTGCTGTCTATGAGTTTGCAAAAACACTCGATAACTTGTCTATCCATGGTATTGATTGCCACATTGGTTCTCAGTTAACGGATATCGAACCTTTCATCGATGCAACCGATCGCCTACTTGCGCTGATCGACCAGCTACGTGCTAACGGTATCAACATCAAACACCTTGATGTCGGTGGCGGTTTGGGTGTGGTTTATCGTGATGAATTACCACCACAGCCTTCTGACTACGCGAAAGCCTTATTGGCTCGCCTAGACAATCATTCTGATCTAGAGCTGATTTTCGAGCCTGGAAGAGCGATTGCTGCTAACGCTGGTGTATTATTAACGAAAGTCGAGTTCCTCAAGCCAACAGAGCACAAGAACTTTGCCATCATCGATGCAGCAATGAACGACTTAATGCGCCCAGCACTTTATCAAGCTTGGCAGGATATTGTTCCTGTTAGCCCTCGTCAGGGTGAAGCTGTGACTTACGATTTGGTTGGCCCAATCTGTGAGACAGGCGATTTCCTAGGTAAAGATCGTGACCTTGTTCTTGAAGAAGGTGATCTGCTAGCAGTTCGTTCAGCGGGTGCTTATGGCTTCGCGATGTCATCTAACTACAACACTCGTTCGCGTGCGGCTGAAGTGATGGTGGATGGCGATAAAACTCACTTGGTTCGTCAGCGTGAAGAGCTTACGAGTCTGTGGGAACTTGAAAACATTCTTCCGGAGTAATTTTAAGCGTTATGCACTTCCACTTTTCTAAAATGCATGGTTTGGGCAATGATTTCATGGTCGTGGACTGCATTACTCAAAATATTTTCTTTTCTCCAGATTTGATCCGTCGTTTGGCGGATCGTCACACTGGTGTGGGCTTTGATCAGCTACTTGTGGTTGAGGCTCCCTATGATCCAGAAACTGATTTCCATTACCGCATATTCAATGCGGATGGCAGTGAAGTGGAGCAGTGTGGCAATGGTGCACGTTGTTTTGCACGATTCGTTCGCATGAAAGGCTTAACGAATAAGTACAGCATCAACGTGAGTACCAAGAAAGGTAAAATGGTTCTCAAGATTGAAGAGAATGACCTGATCACGGTGAACATGGGCATTCCTGAGTTCGAACCCGGCAAGATTCCATTCAAGGCCAAGCAGCCAGAGAAGACGTATATCCTAAGAACGGATGTACACACCTTATTCTGTGGTGCGGTAAGCATGGGTAACCCACATGTGGTTACCGTGGTTGATGACGTCGACACGGCTGATGTGGACACCTTAGGCCCACTACTTGAATCACATGAACGTTTCCCTGAGCGTGTTAATGCTGGCTTTATGCAGGTCGTTAACCGTGAAGAAGTTCGTCTACGTGTTTACGAACGCGGCGCGGGTGAAACTCAGGCATGTGGCAGCGGAGCGTGTGGCGCAGTTGCAGTGGGTATCACTCAAGGCTTACTGGCTGAGAATGTGAAGGTTCGTCTACCAGGCGGTGACTTACACATTAGCTGGCAAGGCCCGGGTAAACCTCTGTTTATGACCGGCCCTGCAACGCATGTGTTTGATGGTCAACTTTCTTGCTAATAACGACCCAAAACAAATATATTCATAAAAATAAAGGATAGGTTTTGTCTTACGTTGAAGCCGACGCACTCACCGCAGAAGTGGTCGCGGAATATTTACGTGATAACCCAGATTTTTTCCAAGACCGAAAAGATTTGGTTGATCGCCTTGCTATCAATAACGTTGAGCAGGGCGCTGTTTCTCTGGTTGAGGTTCAGCTTAAACGCCAACGTCATCGAATCGAAGAGCTTGAAGAAGAGATCACTGGCTTGATGTCGTTGGCAGCAAATAACGATAAAACCTTCTATGAGTTTATGGATCTGCAAGCGCAAGTGCTGAAATGCAGTGACTTCATGCAGGTGATAAAAGCCGTTGAACAAAAAGCGTTAGATCTTGGGCTTAAGGCTCATGTTCGTATTCTTTCGCAATCTGGCTTTTATCAGTTGAGTGCTGAGGGTTACTCTAAGTTTTCGCTTAACCATTTCAATGGCAAAGATGCTTATCTTGGACGCTTGAGAAAAGCCGACAGACACGATTTGTTTGGTGATTATCCAGTTCCAGAGCTAGGCTCTTATGTAGTACTACCGCTTGCTAAGCAGTCTCCATTGGGTTTGCTCGCCTTTTCTAGTGAAGATGGCGGACATTTCCAACCCCATATGGATACGCTCTTTTTACGCCATTTAGCACTTGTTGTCGCTCATTTGGCGGACACCTTACCTTGGCAGATAAATAATGAGCCTAGAGCCCAAAATACCTCTTCCTAACAGCCTTCAAAAGCCACTTTCTCGCTTCTATGAATATCTCCGAAGCGAGAAGGGACTCAGCCTACACACCCAACGTAATTACAAACAACAACTTGAAACCATGGCCGGTCATTTAGTCACTCTAGGGCTAAAGGATTGGGGTCAAGTCGATGCGGCGTGGGTCAGACAACTGGCCAGTAAAGGCATGCGTGAGGGAATGAAAGCGAGCAGCATTGCAACGCGCTTATCGTCACTGCGCAGCTTCTTTGATTTCCTTGTGTTGCGTGGCGAAATGACCGCCAATCCAGCCAAAGGTGTCTCTGCACCTCGCAAACAACGCCCTTTGCCTAAAAACCTCGATGTTGATGAAGTGGGTCAACTGCTTGATGTGAATGAGGACGATCCATTGTCGATTCGTGATCGAGCGATGATGGAGGTGATGTATGGTGCTGGATTACGACTGGCAGAACTGGTCGGCATCAATCTGAAAGATGTGTTGGGTCGACAAGGCGAAATCCGAGTGATTGGTAAAGGCGACAAAGAACGCAAAGCGCCTTTTTCTGGTTTAGCTAAAGAGTGGGTCGATAA
Organism: Vibrio sp. AIC-3; assembly: GCF_013114515.1. Lineage (NCBI taxonomy): Bacteria > Pseudomonadati > Pseudomonadota > Gammaproteobacteria > Vibrionales > Vibrionaceae > Vibrio > Vibrio sp. AIC-3. The sequence goes on from NZ_VTXG01000032.1 coordinate 11,673, forward strand.
ATGGCTCAAAGTTCGTGGTGAATTGGCTTCACCGGGTGAAACCGCGCTGTTTGTCTCTAAGCTCGGGACTCGTATCTCTCACCGCAGCGTGCAAAAGCGCATGGAAGAGTGGGGCAAGAAGCAATCTGTCGCGAGCCACATCAGCCCGCATAAACTGCGTCACTCCTTTGCAACGCATGTGCTGGAATCGAGCCAAAATCTTCGTGCTGTGCAAGAGTTGCTTGGCCATGAAAACATCTCGACGACCCAAGTGTATACCCACTTAGATTTCCAACACTTAGCACAAGCTTATGATCAGGCTCACCCGAGAGCTCGTAAGAAGAATAAAGATTAGATTAAAGGGTTTACTATGCGAATTTATCGAGGGTTAAAGCCCATCAAAGCCATGACCTTTGACTTGGATGACACCCTGTATGACAACTGGCCTGTGATCATGAAGGTTGAGAAAGAGATGGCACAGTGGCTTTATCAAAAGCACCCAGTGTCGGCTTCTTTATCGCTTGAAGAGTGGCAGGGCATTAAGCAGCAAGTCGCATCTGAAAACCCAGCTTTGAAACATGATGTCACCGTGTGGCGTGAAACTCAGATTAAGAGTGGTTTGCTGCAATTGGGTTACTCTCTGCAGCAAGCAGAGCAAGCGGCTCGAGAGGGCATTGAGCATGCCTTGTGGTTGCGTAATCAAGTCGATGTCCCTCAAGAAACGCATCGAGTGATGACTGAACTTAGCCAACGTATTCCTCTGGTTGCGATTACCAATGGCAATGTCGATCCACACAAAATTGGCTTAGGGCTGTACTTTCAATTAATCCTTAAAGCCGGCCCTGATGGCAGAGCAAAACCCTATCCAGATATGTTTGAAAAAGCTCAGCAACACCTAGGTTGTGACGCTGAGAATATTCTTCATGTTGGCGATCACCTCAAAACGGATGTCTATGGAGCCAAGCAAAATGGCTTCCAAGCGTGCTGGTTTAATGACACTGGTTCCAATTTATACCGCTCCCCGAAGGCGAGTGTGCTCCCTGATGTTGAAATAGACCAACTTAGCGATCTTATGCGACTAATTTAATGGCTCGGTAAGCTTATTGTGTCGCATTTATGCTATTGAATTGTTACATTAGTCGCCTATAAAAGCCTGATTAGGCTAGGATAATTGGCGACTACTTTTTATCGATTCATTTCAGTCATAGCAGTGGTTGCGGGTTGTTACTTCACTCGATTTTGAACAAGGGTTGGCATGCAAACATTTACATTTCTCGCAAATACTGAGGCGTTATTTAGAGCTCAATTTGATCAGCGAGAATGGTGTGACAGCAAACAGTACCTTATTCAAATTTTCTCAGCTCAATCTTCAGATCTAGCTCGTCAAATCGCGGGTGTTGCCCTCAATCGTTTAAATAATGCGACGCTAATTGGCCAGAGTGCTCGTCATGTTATCTGTGATAATTGCCTTGAAAGTGCATGCACCTTAGTCATCATCAGTGAGTTCAACGAAACCCATCTAACCTCTGCGGTCCAGCCTTTTTCCGGCAATCCAAATCAAGACAGCCAAGACTTAGCTTTTCAGCTGCGCCTTACAGAAGAAACCAAAACGGTCATCAGCTTGTGCGATCAGGTTGAAGGGCGTGATTATCCTATTTATAGCGCTTTTGAAAATTTGCCTTACGCCTTGCCGATGGCTGGTGGACTGTGCCATGAGAATGAATTTGGCCGTTGGGTTATGTATAACGAGCAAACCTACCAGCACGCCTGTGTTGCTGTGGCTCTGACTAACCCAAGATTGAAGGTTTGGTCGGACGCGTACTCTGAGTGGAACCCGATTGGGATGAAGCTACGAGTCACACACGCAATCGGAAATCGCTTATACGCATTGAACGACAAGCCGGCTATTGAAGTATTCAAACATTACCTTGCGGATGGCAAAGACCTTCCTTTTAGTCAACTGATGAGCTTTCCACTTTATCGAGAACTTGGCAGAAAGAAGGGTATCTCGACGCCGCTACATATTAATGATGATGGCAGTATTGAGTTTGATAGCCCTTGGCATGTCGGTGAAGAGGCGCAGTTTTGTTATAACCACCCATCGCTCACTGCAGAAAAGGTGCACCACGGTGCCGAGATGCTAGCCATGCATCAGCCTGAATCGGTGATCATTTATAACTGCGTATCTCGACTTGAATTTATCGACAGTAAACTTGAGCTCAAGCCATTTGAAGGGATAGTGAATACATGTGGTGCCTACTGCATGGGGGAGCTATACCGTAATGAAGACCGCCAAGAGATACTGCACCACAGCTTGACTTATATCGCTATGCGCGAGTCTGACGAGATTAAAGAGTTTCATTGCGAAGACTTTCAGTGTGGCTCAACCGTGTCGCCATTGCTTAACCTAGTCAGAAATGCAGTCGCTGATCTCGACAGTATGAATACTCAGATGGAAAAGAAACTCCATCAACAAGCGCGTCGCTTAACCGAAAGCTATCGCATTGACTCGCGTACTGGTTTGCCGAACCGTATCGTACTGAAAGAGCGCCTCAATACGATTCTGTTCAGTGAACATCTGCTGACCTTAAAGCTAACCAACTTCCATCAGGTTAACGAGAAGTATGGTTATCAAGTGGGGGATCAGCTGTTACTCGATCTGTCTAATCACTTTATCGAGCGATTACAGCTTCGTGTGGTTAAAGAGCCTCGCGTGAAGGTAGAGCTATTCAGTATTGGTGTTGGAGAGTGGGCGATTATCTTCAATGCTAGTGTTGGTAGTACGAAAATAAAAGAAGGTTTCGTTGAGTTCGCCGATGACATCGAACACATAAATTTTGAGCCATATGGTTTGGCTGATATTGATTACCTGTCAGTTTCTCTGTGTGGCGGCTTTGCTAGTCGTTGTGACTTCTTAACCGACAGTGGTGACCAGATCTTATTGAAAGCGATCGAAGCTCGACGCTATGGAGTACGTAACAATACCCACATCACCAATGCTAAAGACATTCAGGTGAGTGAAGAAGATCGCAAAGAGCAACTAGGCTGGCTGAGCTGTGTAAGTCGTGCGATTTTAGATCAGAACATCATCACTTATTCCCAGCCAATTGTGGAGTCGGTTACGCACGAAATGATTGGCCAAGAGTGCTTGGTCAGAATCATGGAGTCAGACGGTACCATTGTGCCACCAGGTAAGTTCTTACCTATCATTGCCGACACGCACCTTTACACTCGCCTCAGCCGACACATGATTAAGAACACCATAGGTTATATGGCGGATAAGCAAAGCCCATTTTCTATCAACCTATCCCCGCAAGATTTGTTGAGCGACAAGACGCTTGAGGTGCTCGAGACCGCTATCAGTGCTATGAACGATCCCACTCGACTTGGCCTAGAGGTTCTCGAGTCTGAGCAGATTAAAGATTATGGTCGCATGATTGAGGTGTGTGATCACTTCCGTGCTCTCGGGGCGAGAATCATTGTTGATGACTTTGGCTCTGGTTACTCCAACATCGAGGAAATCATTAAGCTTGAGCCACAGATCATTAAGCTCGACGGTAGCTTGATTCGTAATATCGACAAAGATCAAAAACAAAGAAACATAGCCTCTCAGTTGATTCGTTTGTGCCAAGTGTTCAATGCCAAAACGGTCGCTGAATTTGTCCATAACCAACAGGTTTGTGAGATAGCAGAGCAAATGGGTGTCGATTATCTGCAGGGTTACTACTTCGGTGAGCCTAAGCGACTGTTTTAGCAGTTAAAGCTTCCCGCATTGTGTAACGACTGGCTATAAAAGTACTGCGCCGCCATTAATGACTGCTTTTTGGCGGAATGAATGATGTCTAACTAAGGTCACATTATTCATAACGCGATCGCAAGTATTCCGTGCAAGCCTTATCTATAATAAGCACAATAATAAATCATTAACGTAACGATTAATGTGAATATGCAGTCGACTTCTCTCCTGATACAAGACATTGAGCAAACCCAACGTGAATTGGAAAAGATAGATTTTCATCAACATGAAAGCCTACTGATTCAGGTGTTTTCGTCTTTCGAGAAAGGTTCTGTTTTGGCTGCCTGCCAAGTGATTCAATCGACTTTTCCCAATGCCAAATTGATTGGTTGCAGTGCTAACCACTACATTAGTCAAGGTGTCATCCTGCACCAAGGTCTTTATCTGATTGTTACCCGCTTTGACGCGACGTCTTACTCTTGTGGTGTTGTCGAATATAGCGAACAACCATTGCTCGATAGCCACGCTATGTGGCAACAGCTTGAGTGCAATGATAATACTCAAAGCATCATCTGTTTCGCAGACCGCTTGCAGATAAATAACCGAGATCTATTTTCAGCGTTTGAGCAGTCGATGTATTCATTACCGATCTGTGGCGGTGCATCGACCATCACAGATAATGGGCGATGGGTGATGTTAGACGGCATTTGCTATGAAAATGCCTATGTGATGTTGGCGCTGCACAGTGTTGAGCTCTCCATCGCTAAGGGTTACTACACTGAATGGAATCCGATTGGTCGAACTTTTCGAGTGACAGGTGCTCAAGAGAACCGGTTGTTGGAACTGGATGGGATGCCTGTTCGCGAACTCTACAATCGTTACCTCGCTGATGGCCTCGAAGTGCCTTTTGAGCAACTGCATAACTTTCCCTTGATGGTCGGTGACCCGAAAGAGCAAAACATTCACTTACCGCTCAAGGTAACGGAAAGTGGAGAGATAGAATTCAGCGGCCTGTTCCAAGTGGGCGAGGAGGTCCGGTTTTGTTATGACCATCCATCACTGACCTTAGAGCAGATACGACTGGGCGTGCAGCAGATCGCCTCTCATAGGCCAGAACAGTTCTTCATTTATAACTGTACATCTCGTATCGACTTTATTGATGGCAACCAAGAGGTTGAGGTTTTCCAAAAATTGGCCGACAGCTATGGCGTTTACTGCATGGGAGAACTTTATCAAGAGAATGGCCAACAGCGAATCTTGCACCATAGCCTCACTTATCTTGCGCTTAGAGAAGGCGAGGGTAAGGCGGTATTGCCATTAGAGACGCAACCCGCGACCAACATATCCCCTCTGTTTTCATTGATCCGAAATGCACTGCTTGATGTCGATGACATGAACAACAGCATGGCGAGTAAGATTCAGCAGCAAGCCACTGCATTGACGGCAAGCTATCGAATTGATCACCGTACAGGTTTACCCAATCGAAGTGTGCTGCGTGAGAAACTGTCGAAGATGAGCAGTGATAGCCACTTACTAGCTTTGAAGGTCACGACCTTTGGTCAGATCAATGAGAAGTATGGTTATCGAGTAGGTGACAAGCTTCTGCATGATTTGAGTGAGTACTTTCAAAAGGCGCTGTGGCAGTTCTTTGATGAGGGCTGTCAGCTCTACAGTATCGGTATTGGTGAGTGGGCGGTGGTGTTTGATAGTTGGGCGAGCCAAGAACATATTCATCAGCGATTCTCGGAATTTGCCGATCAAACCGAGCATGTGAATTTTGAGCCTACCGGTTTACCCGATATTGATTACTTGTCGGTGTCTATCTGTGCGGGTATCGCCAGCCGTCGAGATTTCCCGACTACCTCTATTGATGACTTATTGTTGAAGGCGATTGATGCGAGGCGCAGCGCTGTCAGCCAGAACAAGCACCTAGTGAGCGCCAAGGCACTCATTCAATTGGAGAAGCATCGCCAAGAGCAACTTGGTTGGCTGTCGTGCGTGAGTCGCGCGGTGCTTAATCAGAATATTGTGGCGTGCTCTCAGCCCATAGTTTCAGCACACAGTCATCAGGTAGAGAGCTACGAGTGTTTGGTTCGAATTGAAGAGGACGGTCAGTTAATTGCACCGGGTAAGTTCTTGCCAATCATTGAAGGAACCCATATCTATACACGCCTCAGTCGTCAGATGATAACGCGCACCTTCGATTTTATGAGTCAGCGAACCGATTCGTTCTCAATTAATTTAGCGCCACAAGATTTCAGCAATGAGAAAACCATTCTTCACCTTGAACAAGCGATCAAGAAAATCAGTCACCCACAGCGTATTGGCTTGGAGGTGTTAGAAACGGAACAAATTCAGGATTACGGTCGCTTGATTGAGGTGTGTAATCACTTCCGCGATCTTGGTGTGAATATTATTGTTGATGACTTTGGTTCGGGCTATTCGAACATTGATGAGATATTGAAGCTAGAACCACAGGTGATCAAGCTTGATGGCAGTTTGATTCGCAATATTGATAAAGATAAAAAGCAGCGCAAGATCGCTCAGCAGTTGGTGAGCTTATGCCAGATTCTGAATGCTAAGACGGTGGCGGAGTTCGTTCATAATGAGCAGGTGTGCCGTATTGCTGAAGACATGGGGGTCGATTACTTGCAAGGGTATTACTTTGGTCAACCTCAGCGTTTGTTTTGATGGAGCGAGCGTTTCACGTGAAACACTGGTTGGCTCAATAACGAAAATACGATGTAAAAAGGGTGAGCTTATGGCTCACCCTTTTTGTTTTTAGTGTCTGTCTCGTCCCGAAATGTGTTTTTACCTTCCCGCGCGCCTGCTTGGTCTATTTGAGGGCGTGGCCACACTTGTCGGCGTGGAACACTTTTAGATAATGCTGGTAGTAGTCATCAATGAGCTTGGCAGATTCACTTTCACCTAAAGATTTGAGTAACTCAATACCCACTTCACAAGTACACAAGTGGCCACTGTCTTGGTTGCGGCGCAAGGTGTATGAAGATTCGCTGGTAATATCGAGGTGAACTTGCGGAACGGCTTGTAACCACGAGCTCTTGTTAAGCATCTTCTTCGCTTCTTGCCATGTGCCATCCAAGATGATGAATAGCGGCTTACGGCTCTGGGCTTGGGTCATTACAGCTTGCTGGCACTCGACACTTTGATCACTTGGGAATAAAAGAAACGGTTGTCGTGTTTCATCGTCAAGCAGTGCGATGAGCTCCGCTGGTGGTGTTTTCCTTTGCCATACAATGGACTGACACTGATCAAGGGATTGCTGAAGCAGCTTCCCTGTATTGGTATCGCGTGACAGTTCATTCTCATGAGTGAGCAGTACAAGATCGATTTGGCTTGCGACACTAGGTATCAGGTGACAAATACATTGGTGAGTGAAGCTACAACCATGGCAAGCTTGTTGGTTACTCATGTTTACAACTTAACTCCACTTTGTGCGGGTGAGATACCATCAGCAAACAAAACCACGTCGCTGATATCAGCATCATCTGCAACTGGAGCGACACTTGGGTTTAGCGGGTAGCTGACACCAGAGTATGAAAGTGTGTGTTTCGCCGGTGTTGCACCGCCGCCACTGACATTGAAGATCAGATCCTGCCAGCCGTGGTTTTGCGATTTACCTAAGCGTATGTCGCCCTTAACCAGTGTCACTCGGCTATTGAAGCGCCAGTTATCTTGATGGTTTTCGAAAATTAGCAGTGTACAGCCACCAGAACCACACCAATCGAGTTGGGCGAACAGCTCTTCTTTACCGTCGCCGTTGAGGTCGTAGGTTAACCAGCGGTATTTAGTGTCGTCAGGTGAGCTGTTGTTGATCTTAAAGTATTCGCGGATCGCTTGGTCGACTTTTGGATCAAGTTGATCGCTGGAGTTCACCTGCTTTGCGGTTAGATCAACGTTAGTGGTGGTGTTTACTTGTGCTTGCGCACTCTTAGCTTCGAATAGCACCAGACCGCCATTGGCAATCGGATACACCACGTTGCCCACTTTCTCTTTTTCAGCGATTAGCTTGCCATTATCGAGTGTGAAGATGCGCTCGGAGATCAAATATTGTTGCTGGTGGCGAGTCATAACCACTTGTACCTGATTTTGGTTCAGTTGCTGCCAGAAGCCTTGTTCAACAATAGAAGGGTCTCCATTGCTGTATGAATAAGTCGTGATAGCACTGTGGTCATTGTTGAGTTCAAGGTTGATAGAGAACCCTGAGTTTTGCGTTGAGCTAGCGAAGTAGAGTCCGCTCCAGTCCAGCGTTGGATCTTGGTTAGAGACCGTCGCACAGCCATTGTAGTTACTGTCATTGAGGTTAAGCTTGGCATGCCATCCATAGATAGAATCGCTCATGCCGTCGCTACAGCTCTCTTTCGTAAGGTTGAGTTTGCCTTGTGCAGCTTTACCTTCTAATTGGTAGTCACGGCTGCTCGATGTGGTGCGGCTTGATTCAATATCGAGGGTCTGTGGCTGTTCGCCCATCTTGGTGTATTTCAGCTGGTCTTTATCGAAGGTTGCTGACCAGAAGGGTTCATTACCAAATACTCGTGTTGAGCGCAGCGGTTGGACGCAGCGATCTGGGTTCTCTGCGGTTAGGATGTTCACTTGGTCAACCACGAAACGCGCTGTGAAATCTGCGTTATAACCCGTTTGGCTCGGCACGGTTAGGTGACCAATCAGCTCGCCATATAAGGCTTGGTAAGGTCTCGTTGAGAGCCCTTGTGCTTCTAACACTAACTCTGGAGATAAGTCTAACCAGTATTGTTGTTGGCTACCGCAAGGAGTGAAGGTTCGGCTTTCATGGCCAACCACCACCTGACCACGCATGATGAAGGTTTGCGGTTGAATGCTCAGTGGCTCATCCAAGTTTGCTGGGGGCTGTTCAGGTTGTTGCGGCGTATCAGGTGCCGTAACACAGCCTTGTAGAGCGAACGCGACTAGCCATGTCACTGGGTTTTTCATTACCTTCATGTTATATCTTCCTCGGAGCAACCGTTAATTGGATTTATTATGGCATATTGGTTATTTAAAACAGAACCCGACACCTTCTCTATTCAGACTCTTAGAGTACAAAAAACCTCTTGTTGGGAGGGTGTACGCAACTATCAGGCTCGAAACATGATGCGTGATGACGTCAAGCTTGGCGATCTGGTGATGATATACCACTCATCATGTAAAAAAGTTGGCGTAGCGGGGATCGCTAAAGTAACCAGAGAAGCCTACCCAGACTACTTTCAGTTCGACCCTGAGAGTGATTACTACGATCCTAAGTCTTCACCCGATAACCCACGCTGGATCATGGTGGATGTCGAGTTTGTGCGAGTGACTGAGCGCTTGATTCCTTTGGTTACGCTTAAAGCCATGCCTGAACTCTCCGAAATGCCCTTGGTGAAACGCGGTAATCGCTTATCGATCATGCCGGTTACCGAACAAGAGTGGCAGGCAATCTTAAGCAAAGAAGTGTTAGGTTCTCGATAGCGTTAGAGAGAGCTTTTTACGTAAGGTTCAAAAAAGGCAGCCAGTTGGCTGCCTTTTTATTTATTCAGATCTGTTCAACGAGCGAGATTAGAGCAGATGCTTTTCTAGGTAGTGAGCAACGGCATCGTCTGCGTTACTGCCAATCACTTCATTGTCAGGTAGTGCTTTCATCACTTTCTCATGTGATGTACCCATGATTAGACCTTTACCCGCCATAGCCAGCATTTCAGCGTCGTTCATGCCATCACCAAAGGCAACACAGTTATCCAGAGTCAGGTTTAGTGATTTTGCAACAGCGTCTAGAGCGTGGCCTTTAGAGACTTCAGCTGCCATCACTTCCAGACACCAAGGTGTAGAGAAGGCGATGTTCAGTTTGTCGCCAAAAGCATCTCTTAGCTTTTGTTCAAACGTGACGAGATATTCGTGGTCTTGTTCTGGATGTGTGAAGAAGACTTTCGCGATGCCTTCGCTTGGTGCGTTTTCAGCTTCAAAGCGCTTGTAGCTAAAGCCAGACTCACTGTGGAATTTAGCCAACATTTCATCTTCACGGTCTAGTAACCAATCTTCATTCTGGTACATGTGAATAAAGAGGTTTGGATCTTGGCGCACAATATCAATAACTGGCTGAACGAGTTCCTGAGGTACGTTCTGGCTATACATCAGTTGATCGTTTTGGTCATGCACGCGTGCACCGTTTGAAGTGATCATGTACGCCGGAATACCTGCTATCTGACGAATACCCGCCACATCGACGTGGTGACGACCCGTAGCGAAGATGAAGGTATAACCTTGGTCGTGTAATTTCTTAAGCGTTAGCTTGGTAAAGTCGCTTAGCTGATGGTTGGGAGCCAAAAGCGTACCATCTAAATCAGAAGCAACAATTTTCACGGAATCTTTTAGTGCAGGAATACTCATTTAACCCTCATTGCAAAATGCTTAACCAATATTGACGCTAGCCAGCGCTAGAATCGTTTTAACTACAATATCTCTAGGTAGAAATTGTATGCCAAATTCATGCAAGAAAAGAGGGCAAAGCTCACTTACTTCTCTTCCTCTTTAGCGCTTATTTTCTTGGTAGGTTGCTTAGCCTATTAGCTCTAGGCGAAAAACTGATTGATCGCATCCAGTGTTTGATTGCGATATTCATCCTGCTCAAACAACACCTCATGCCTAGAACCCTCAATCAACTTAAACTGACAATCAGAGTTGGTTTTCTTCAGCTTAGAGATGAACTTTACTTGAGCACTGTTACTGACAATCTTTTCATCCCCAGCTTGAATCAATAGCAGAGGGATCTTGATTTGACGAGTTTGTTGAATTGCTTGCTTGGCGGCCATTAACCCTTGCCACACCCAACGCGTGCTTGGTCCACCCACCTGCAAAGATGGAGACTCGTCATATAAGCGACGGAACCACTGATAGCGAACCTTACTGTGGCTCAGTAAGTTGTTTTCAAAAGGCTTCGAATAATATGCTTGCTGGCCCGGCGCGTAAGTTGGCTTGGCATAAAAAGCGGTAAGCACTTGTCCAACGATCATCGCGATAGGTTTCAGGTACCACTCGGTATTGATACCAAACATCGGAGCGCACAGAGTCACCTTATCAAACGGGTGGTCTGGATGGGTTTGTAGGTAGCGAGTGGCTATGGTGCTGCCCATTGAGTGTGCGAGCAGGTAGCGATTGGAATACTTACTGAGATCAAAACTGGCAATGACGTCAGACATGTCAGATGCATAATCATCAAACTCATGAATGTGACCAATGTCAGAGCCTGTTACCATACGTTCAGACTGGCCTTGACCTTGGTGGTCAAATGAATAAACGTCATAGCCTTGTTGATAAAAATCATAAAAGATTTCTTGGTATTTTTGGCAGCATTCGATACGGCCATTTGAAATCACAATAGCTTTGCTGTGCTTTTCTGAGGTGAGGCTGCACCAGTACAGTTTCTTTTTACCAGACGATGTTAAAAACCCCTCTTTTCTTTGTTGCCAAAGAGCGTTGATCGGGTGTTTAATCGCATGATCGAACTGAGGTTCTTGAGTGTAAGGGAAGGTGGCTTCGCTGTGGTTTTCCATGGGAAATTACCTGAACTGATGCGTGTGAGAGCTTTATTGCTACTAATGTTGTTAGATTAAAGAACTAGTAAGGAAATGCAAATGGATACTCATGTTTGGCTTGCTTATGTTGTCACAGCGATTTTGTTTAGCTTGGCTCCGGGCTCGGGTACCGTTAACTCAATCAGTAATGGGCTTAGCTATGGCACTAAAAAGTCACTCGCATCAATTGTTGGCTTACAGCTTGGTCTTGCGTTTCACATTATGCTGGTGGGCGCGGGTATCGGTGCACTCGTTGCTAAGTCTGCGTTGGCGTTCACCATCATTAAGTGGGTCGGCGTGGTGTACTTACTTTGGTTAGGTATTCAAAAGTGGCGTGATAGCTCGAGCCTAGTAGCATCTGAAGAAAGCTCTACTCTGTCGAGTGGCAAACTGCTGAGAAACGCTGTGCTTATCAACCTAACTAACCCGAAATCAATCGTGTTTTTGGTGGCTTTGTTTCCTCAGTTTATTGACCCTACACAACCTCAAGCACCTCAGTTATTAGTGCTAGGTGTGACGACAGTATTCATTGATAGCGTTGTTATGTTGGGTTACACCTCATTAGCGTCACAAATGGGACGTTTTATTCGCTCTGATCGCATAATGGGTAAGATAAATAAAATATTTGGTGGTATGTTCATGGGCTGCGGTGCTTTGCTAGCTGCCGCGAAAGCTTAGATTAAGCGACTGAGTTATAGTTAAACCAATCAGAGTTATCAAGAAATGACCGCTACATACGTTGCTCGACAACCTATCTTAAATCGCAAGAGGAATACACTCGGCTATGAGTTGTTATTTCGCGATGGAGAAAAGAATGCGTACCCAGCGCATATTGAGTCTAATCGAGCAACGTATCGTCTGATTGTTGAGAACTTCTTGTCTGTTGGTCTTAACCCTTCTATTCCATCTTCACGCTGCTTTATCAACTTCCCTTATCAAAGTTTGATTCGTCGACTGCCCTTAAGTTTGCCGAAAGATAAGGTGGTGGTAGAGATTCTGGAAACCTGTAAACCAACAGATGAATTGTTGGAAGCGGTTAAAGACCTTTACCAAGCGGGTTACATGATTGCCCTAGATGATTTTACTTCGACCCCAGAATGGGAACGTTTCCTTAAATACACGCATATCGTAAAGCTCGATATTATGCAGATGGGTTTGGATGAAGCGTGTGATTTGGTTAGGGCGCATCAAGGGAAAAAGTTTAGCTTTTTGGCGGAGCGCGTTGAGACCGAACAAGAATTCCAGCAAGCCAAAGAGGCTGGCTTTAAGTTTTTCCAAGGTTACTTTTTCAATAAACCGGAAATCATCAAGAGTAAATACATTAGCCCTGAGCAAGTGATTGCTATGGAGCTGTTTCAAGAAGTGTGTAAGCCCGATGTGGACTTTCAACGGGTGGAGAGCATTGTCGCGAAAGATGTGGCGCTCTCATATAAGCTGCTGCGTTTTGTGAATACTATGTCGCCGCGCCTTGAAGTTACCATCTCTTCTTTTCGTCAGGCTTTGGTATATCTAGGTCAAGAGAAACTGAAAATGTTTGTCTCGTTAGCCGTCGCCTCTTATGTGTCCGATAAAAAGCCTAAAGAGCTGTATGGATTGTCTCTACAGCGTGCTCAGTTTTGTCAGCGTATGTCTCGCTATCAGGCATTTGAAGGGTATAGAGAACAGGCCTTTATGATTGGCTTATTCTCCTTATTGGATGCTCTGTTGGACTTGTCGTTAGATAACTTAGTCGAGCAGTTGCCGCTGTGTAAAAGTATCAAGGTTGCTCTATTACGTAGAGAAGGGCCATATGGTACCTTGCTCGCACTTGAAGAGAGCTTTGAGCATGCCGATTGGCAACAGATTGATGAGCACTGCGCTGATTTAGGATTAAGCGTGGATCAGGTTAAAACGGAGCTTACTGAAGCGCGCCGTTGGAGCCATACCGTGACCAACAAGCTCTGATATTTCTTCGTTAAACTTTTATGACAATTGAAACGCACGCCTTGACGTGCGTTTTTTTATATCTAAGATATGTGCATATCCATATATGAGTATGTTTTTATGCTTCCTCACCAATTTTTTAAATTACTGTCCGATGAAACGCGAGTGCGTTGCTTAATGTTGATAGTTCGCAATGAGTGCTTATCGGTTGGTGAGTTGACTCAGGCATTGCAAGAAAGTCAGCCAAAGGTTTCACGCCATCTTGCGCAGCTGCGTTCAAACGGTGTTTTGATTGATGTTCGCCAGGGGCAGTGGGTGTTTTACCGCCTGTCACAAGATTTACCAGGTTGGATGCTAAAGTTAATTGACGACCTTATTGCATCGAACTGTTTGAAAACTGAATACCAGCAAGATATTGAGCGCTTAGAGTCGATGAACTCACGCCCAGTATGTTGCGTTTAAATACATTAAAACTTAATGCCGAAATAGTTGTAGTTGCAGCTAGGCGACAAGTGAACTTATCCCTATGAGCATAGTGGCTCTATGTAATTAGGGCGGCCGGCGCTCCGGTAAGTGAACGTAGTCAACAACGCTGCGGCTTCAAATATGAAGGCAATTAACTGAGAGAACAGAAAATGACAGTCAAAGTAGGTATTAATGGTTTTGGTCGTATCGGCCGTCTAGCACTTCGCGCGGCATTCGATTGGGATGAGCTAGAATTTGTTCAAATTAACGATGTTGCTGGCGACACAACAACACTGGCCCACCTTCTAGAATTTGATTCAGTTCAAGGTCGCTTTCACCACGAAGTAACTGCAGAAGGCGATGAGATGATCATTAATGGCCAGCGCATCAAGACCACACAAGAGCGCGACATCGATGCGATCGACTGGTCTGGTTGTGATGTGGTTATCGAAGCGACAGGTGTTCACCGTAAGACCTCTTTCCTAAACAAATACCTAGAGCAGGGCGTGAAACGTGTTGTGGTATCGGCGCCAGTGAAAGAAGAAGGCATCGCAAACATCGTTGTTGGTGTGAATGACAATATCTTCGACCCTGCGGTACACAAAATCGTAACGGCAGCGTCTTGTACAACGAACTGTATCGCGCCAGTGGTTAAGGTGATCAACGAGAAGCTTGGTATCGAGAACGCAGCCTTCACCACTATTCACGATTTAACTAACACGCAAACTATTCTTGATGCGCCGCACAAAGACTTACGCCGCGCACGTGCATGTGGCATGAGTCTTATCCCAACAACGACGGGCAGCGCCAAAGCGATTGTTGAGATCTTCCCTGAGCTAGAAAACCGCATCAACGGCCACGCAGTTCGTGTACCGCTAGCGAACGCTTCTCTGACAGACATCATCTTCGAAGTGAAGCAAGACACCACGGCAGAAGAAGTTAACGCGATGCTGAAAGAAGCGTCTCAGAATGAACTAAAAGGTATTCTTGGCTTTGAAGAGCGTCCACTGGTTTCTATCGATTACAAAGGCGACCAACGCTCAACAATCGTGGATGCACTATCAACGATGTTGGTCGGTAAGCGCATGGTTAAGATCTACGCTTGGTACGACAATGAGATGGGTTACGCAACACGTACCGCTGAGCTTGTTCGTACCGTTGGCCTTGCTTAATAAGAATCTGGAGAAGATATAATGATACATCCAACATGGCAACTAGACCTAGAGCAAGGTGCGCTAGTGCTTACTCCGTGCCCAGGCACAAAAGAAGCAACGCTTGATGCATCACTGGCTCAGCTAAAAGAGCAAGGCGTTGAAGCTATCGTGACAGCACTTGATGACCATGAGCTTGCAAGCAAAGACGTGGCGGCACTTGGTGAAAAAACACGTGCGTTAGGTATGCAATGGTTCCAGATCGAAATTGAAGACGACTGTGCACCGGGTGCTGGTTTTGCTGCGAAGTGGCAAGCAGCTAGCCCTGAGCTACATAACATCGTCGATAACGGCGGCAAGGTTGCAATGCATTGTATGGGCGGCTCTGGTCGCACTGGTTTGTTCGCAGCTCACCTACTGTTAGAAAAAGGCTGGGATTTGAGCAAGGTAGTTCAAGAGGTGCAGGCACTGCGTCCAGGTGCCTTCACTAAACCTATCCAGGTTGAATACATTAATGGCGTAGCGAATAGCTAATAGTCATCAGTGTTAGACAGGGAGCTTTTGGTATCTGGAGTGTTGAACTTATCATGATCCAAAAGCTCTTTTTGTTTAGATTGCAGAGATAGCGTTATGTTTTCAAATCTAAGTAAGAGCGTTCGCCAATACATGTTGGTGACTTTTAACTACTGGAACTTCACCATTACTGATGGTGCACTTCGCATGTTGGTGGTTCTGTATTTTTACGACCTTGGCTACAGTTCGTTAGAAATCGCCTCACTGTTCCTTTTCTATGAATTCTTTGGTGTGGTGACTAACCTAATCGGTGGCTGGTTAGGGGCGCGTCTTGGCCTTAATAAGACCATGAACATTGGGTTAGGCATGCAAGTCGTCGCCTTGGGTATGCTCGCGGTGCCAACGGCAATGCTGACCATTCCTTGGGTCATGGCGGCGCAAGCCTTGTCTGGTATCGCTAAAGACCTCAATAAGATGAGTGCCAAGAGCTCAATTAAGACTCTGGTTCCTGATGAACAACAAGGCGCGCTTTATAAGTGGATTGCGATTCTGACCGGATCTAAGAATGCGCTTAAAGGGGCAGGCTTCTTTATTGGTGGTTTACTGCTTTCAACGATTGGCTTCCAATACGCCGTGCTCGCGATGGCAGCCGTGTTGGCATTGGTCTTCGTTGGCAGTGTGTTGAGCTTAGAAGCGGACATGGGCAAAGCGAAAACCAAGCCTAAGTTCAAACAGATCTTCTCTAAGTCTGAATCCATCAACATCCTATCCGCAGCACGTATGTTCCTGTTTGGCGCTCGTGATGTGTGGTTTGTGATTGCTTTGCCGATTTACCTAGGCAGTGTGTTTGGTTGGGATCACTCATGGGTTGGCGGTTTCTTAGCTGCTTGGACTATCGCATACGGCTTTGTGCAGGGCATTGCACCCAAGATTACTGGTAAAGCACAAGGCAAGGTGCCTGATGGACATGCAGCGCTATTATGGGCGGGGGCGTTGGCTATCGTGACTGCAGGTATTGCCTATGCGGTGCAAATTGGCTGGCAACCCGAGTTCGTTATTATCGGTGGCTTGATGGTGTTTGGTGCCATCTTTGCGGTGAATTCATCGCTGCACTCATACCTTATTGTGAGTTATGCGAAAGGTGATGGCGTTTCTCTTGATGTCGGTTTCTATTACATGGCAAACGCGATGGGCCGTTTGATTGGCACTATCTTGTCAGGATTGGTATTCCAAATGGCCGGTTTGTCTGCGTGTTTGTGGGTATCTTTTGCGTTCTTAGCGATAACGACGGTGATCTCTCTGCGTTTACCTAAAGTGCCGCAAGTCTCAGCAGCATAAGCTTCAGCCGCATGAGCCTCATTTGTAAGAGTGAAAGTCGCACGAACTAAATTCACACGAGCTAAATTCGCGATAAGCCTCTCCTTTAACACTAAGCTGACTTGGTATTTATTCCGGTCAGCTTTTTTATTGCTATAGTAGAATGATTGAATATTAATCAGGCATTTACATGAAGCAGCGAATTCTCTTTTTTGATTTAGCACGATGTGTCGCGGCCATAGCAGTTATCGCGATTCATGTTTTGGCGCCTTATCGGAATGAATTAGGCACCATTCCTTTCGGTGAGTGGCTGACCGCCATTACGGTGAACGGTTTCAGTCGTTGGGCGGTGCCGGTGTTCATTTTGATTACTGGCGCACTGATGCTCAGTGATCAGCGCCCGTTTGACGCCAAGTACTACCTCAAGCGTCGTTTGGGCAAGGTACTGATACCTTTCATTGTCTGGTCGCTTTTCTATACCTATCTGTCGGGCTGGTCGGCAATGGGCTTTGATGCCGACGTCAGTTGGGACGTGTTGCTTAATAGCTACCATCATTACACCTATTACCACCTTGGTTTCTTCTATTACTTCATCCCACTCTATTTTGTGATTCCGTTCTTGCAGATCATGGTTAGAAAGTACGGTGATAGATCGGTCTATGCCTTTACGGCGGTATGGTTGTTCACAACATTGCTGTTCTTACTGAAAATCGATGGCCCTTGGAGTCACGAATTGTGGTTGTACACCGGTTACTTACCATTGGGTTACTTGCTGTATAAGATTGTGCCACTTAACAAGATGACCGTTGGCGTGAGTGTGTTACTGGGTGGGCTAGCGTTACTAACCACGGTTTACATGGTGGTTGATGCAAGCTTGGTAGCAGAAGAGTACACGGTAGGGCGCTGGCTATCTTACAAAACGTTGAATACCGTATTAGCCGCGAGCATGGTGTTCATGGTATGCCGTTACTATGGTGAAGGCCTGTCTGAGAAGAGTAACCAAGTGGTTGGCTTTATCAGTAAGCACAGCTTAGGTATTTACCTGCTGCACCCGATTTTCTTGTGGCCGATGAAAGAGTTTGGTTGGTACCAAGGACATCCGGCATGGGTTATTCCATTATGGATTGTGATCAGCGGAGCTGGCGCATTATGGATGAGCTGGTTGGTGTCTAAGTCAGAGAAAACGCGTTGGTTATTGCCTTAGCGGTGATTGCTAAGGCTTTCTGATGGATTGCTTAGGGACGACAGTTGAAGCGGCTGACGTTTAGCGCTTCAACGCAAAGTGTAAGAACTTATCGCCTTGGTAGGTTAAGGTTCCTTTGTCGCCAGGGTTAAGGGCGTGGAAATAGTGGATGCCGACTTGGAATTCTCGCTTCGGACCAACCACACCACGTTGAACGTAAATCCAGTACTCTTGATCTTCTTGGCCCGGTTCTGCGTCAGGAAGGTCGATCGATTGTTTGTCTAACACCGTGACATTCACTTTCTTCTCTGGCGCATTTTCACCTTGCGAGTGTTTTCGATAGAAACCAATAAATACCCAAGCCGCTAGAGCAGCGAGAGCAAAGATGGCAAAAAAGAGTGAATTAGGCATATAACCTCCATGTAGTCGTGATGGTTATTCTAGTCTTTCAGGCAATAGGGATATGTGTTTAAAGCCGTTATTCGTGAACTGTTGTAAGCCAAGCTGATTATTTTTCGGCAGACATCACATTTAATGGTCAGTTTGGGATAAAGCATTGTTATTTATTGTCTCTTTCTCTCGTAAATAACAGTGATTTTGTATAAGAATAGGGAAATGCTCGACTAGAATTATAGTGTGGAGTGGGAGGGCTAAGATGACCGATATTGAAAAAGTGGTGACAAGAACTCGCAATATAGAGAAATTATTGAGGCTTCAATATCATGCCGAAGGCGAAGGATTGCATGAGCTTGTAACAAGCTGTGAAGAAAGGCTACCGCACGATATGGTGAGCAAGCTGCGCTATATCGCAACGTGTCGTAATAAGGTAGTCAATGAACATGAGGCTAAGTTGGAAGACCAACATAAGTTCATCATGATGTGTAACGACTGTGAGAAGGAGCTGACTCCACGTAGTGGTCGTTTTATCTGGCGAGTTGCGATCTTACTGATGATGGCAATGACTTTAGCTGCCGCAGGTTTCTATTATGCGAACTGGGATGTGCTAACACTGCATCTGTTTTCGAAGTGAAAAAATTGAACAAAAAAGGGACGCTCATGGCGTCCCTTTTTTTATCTGTAACTTGCTTAGTACATCATCGGTAGTGTCATTAGACCTACAACTACCGCGATCATTACAAGTCCTTGTCTTTGCGAAGATGAAATCATAACACTACTCCTAAATTTGGTTGTCTCTCGCTATGTTTTAAAGAATAGCACTACTTATGACCTTAGATCAAGAATTACTTTCGAAAGCTTTAAAAGTAGTAGAAAACTATGAGTTTTTGGCTTGTTTGGCAGTGTTTAACTGTGTTTTATGGTGTGTTCTTAATTTGTTCGTTGTGATTTATGTTTGTTCTAATTTGATTTAACTTGTTGTTTTGTAATGGTTGTTTTGTGTAATTTATATTGTTAAAGGTTGTTAAACTGTATTAATAGAGGTTGGTGGTGGCTAGGTTGGTTTTGGTTGGTTTTTTAAGTTTTCGGCTTGGTTTTTGTGGCGATTTTTACCGGAGGCTTGAAATAACCTGACAAAACTGGGCGTTAAAAAAGAAAACTGGCTACTTTACAAGTCTAGGCTTGGTTGGCGTTTTTATTTTCCTATTAATCTTGAGTTTGTTTATTTAAGTTATTGTTATTATTTACTTTAAATGTGGTTATTTTAATTTTTTAAGTGTGGTATTTTACGGAATTAGGCCGGTTTTGGTGGGGTCGATAGGTTAGAATTGGCCAAAATTCAAGTATGGCGACTCTAATGCCAGTTTGAATGGGTTTTATGATGATTCGTTCTAGTTTTAAACGAATGGCCATTGTCATGGTGGTAATTGTTACGACTTCAATCTAAAGAGACTCTTTTTAGTGGAAGCGTAATCAAGATCCAATTTTGAGGGGCTGAGGCTTTACATCAACACTCGTGTGCCTAGACTGGCGACGATTTAAAGCAATAGGGCAAGTGGTATGTGGAGTTGGTTAGCGGTTTCCTTATCTGGTATCGGAGCAATAGCAGGAACGAAACATGGACATATCGGTCAGGCCTTATCGTATAAGGTATTTACCTTTGTATTATTAGCGACAATTGCTTTAACTCAGTCGGTTGTGGCTGACTTTACCTATTGGATAGTTGCGGGGTTGGCTATCTCTGCGATCGCAGATGTGCTTCATACTCTCACTCAAAAACGCCCTCTGCATTTTGTCTGCTTCTTATTGGCTCAACTCTGTTACAGCAAAGCTTTTTGGTTACAGCTATCAGGTGAAATGGTTTGGTGGTTGTTCGCGCTGTTATTGGCAGCTTGCGTTGTTGCTTTCTTTTTACTGCTGCCACGCTTAGACAAACTCGTTTTTCCCGTGGTCATCATGGGCATTGTGCTTATTCAGTTAGCATGGGCTTCTGGTGAGGTTTGGCTGCTGGATCCTCAGTTATCACACGCGGTCGGTTTTGCTGGCTGTAGCGTGCTGCTCCTTTCGGCCTTAGCTTATGCGCTAAACAGTTACCGCTGCCCAATTAAGGGCGCTTACTTTTGGGTAACGGGCAGTTACTTTCTCGCACACGCATTCATCGTCGCATCGATTACTATTTAGGGTAGAGCTCTCTCAAGCCTGAGCTACATCAAAACGGCGTTGCTAAAACTCGGTACTCTACGTGTAATTCATTAAACATGAGATTGAGTTATGACGACTGAAATTCACGCACACAACGTTTTAAACCTGCTTAGTGAAAAGCCACTGACTCGCGAAGAGCTAACATTAGCGCTTGCTCAAACCTATGGCGAAGAAGCCCGCTTCCATACTTGTAAGCTCAATGGTCTGGATTTAGATAGCCTGTTGAAGTTTTTCTTGAAGATGGAAAAGGTTGTCGTTGTCGATGATAAGCTTTGCACTAACCGCGAACGTGTGTGTAATCACTAATTCTTAGTGGCTTGTTTTATTCGTGAATAAAGAGTGGGTGCATGTTTCGGCTCCACTCTTTTCATTACCTTTCAATCTGCTTTCGCTAATTTGCCTTCTTATAACATCCCCTTTTAAAAGCATCAGTTAACCCGCTTATCACTGCGTTCGAAAATCAATGTTGAGGCTGCTATACTCCGCGCACTTACGCTTTTCGAGACAAACTTATGGAAATCTTATCTGCAGCAACCATGCTGTTTCTTATCATGGACCCGCTTGGCAACTTGCCAATCGTGCTCTCTATCCTTAAGCATATTGACCCGAAGCGTCGCCGTATTGTTCTGATTCGTGAGCTGATGTTCGCACTGGTTATCTTGCTGCTGTTCTTATTTGCGGGTCAAAGCATCATGAACTTCCTGCACGTGCAGCCTGAAACCTTGAGTATATCTGGCGGTATTATTCTGTTTATTATCGCGATTAAGATGATTTTCCCAAGTGCGGGTAGTATTACTGGCCTCGCGGCGGGTGAAGAACCGTTTATTGTGCCGATGGCGATCCCAATGATTGCTGGCCCTTCAGTGATTGCGGCATTGATTCTGTTGTCGACACAGCACCCTGACAATATGTTAGAGCTTTCAGCGGCTGTGATGCTGGCTTGGGGCGCTACCTTCTTCATTCTGATGTTTAATGGCTTCTTCCTGCGAGTGCTGGGAGAGAGAGGGCTTAAAGCCATCGAACGCTTGATGGGCTTGTTGTTGGTTATGCTGTCGACGCAAATGTTCCTCGATGGTGTGAAAGGCTACATGGGCTAACATCAATATCATTGCTGAATAAAAAAACGCCGCTCAAATGAGCGGCGTTTTTGTCTCTACTGTTTCTGTCATGATGTTTTCTGTAGCTAAGCGTTTTATATCTGGGCTTAAGCTCGATTACATCATGTGTTTGCGTCGGATATCGAGTAAGGCGAAGACACCGAAAATCAATATTGACCACTTCTCCCAACGTGACATCTCGATCTTGTCGCCGAAAGCACCGATGAAAATCAGCATCTGCAGGCCGTGCATGAAGAACAAGAATGCTGTCATGATATAAAGCGCAATCGCAGCATTACCCGGGAACGGGTAGAAAATATTTACGATTAAGATAAACCAAACAAAGGCGATGGCTGCTTTTGCTAGTGGAAGCAAGAACTTCATTCAATAACTCCTATTCTTCAGTGATTCGATTGAACAGTCGGTAGCTTGACTGTCCGGTGGTCTTGTCGCGATGCAATTCCCAGTTCTCTGGCATAGCTTCGAGTTTCAGTTCTTTCTCTGTCTCGACGTAAATGATGGCATTGTCTGCAAGCCAACCGTTACTCTCAAGCAGTTGTACTGTTTCTGCCAGTAAGCCTTGACGAAATGGTGGATCAAGGAAAACCATATCGTAAGGCGTGCCCGGTTTCTTAAGGAAAGAGATAGCATCAGTATTCACGACATTAATGTTGTCTGCCTTGAGCTCTTTCGCGTTATCAGAAAGCTGTTTAGCCGCCTTTTGATTCATTTCGAGCAGTGTCACCATTTTGGCTTGGCGAGAAGCTGCTTCAAAACCTAGACCGCCAGAACCGGCAAATACATCCAAGCAAGTTGAATGTGGGATATCTTGAGCCACCCAGTTAAAGAGTGTTTCTTTTACTCGGTCAATGGTTGGGCGTAATCCTTCTAAATCATGAACAGGCAGCTTTCTACCTCTCCATGAGCCACTAATAATTCGAACAAAGCCTCCGGATGGCTTTTTTTGTGATGTGTTTTGCTGGCGACGTCTTACCATAGATTTTTTGACCGCTAATAAAGTGATACTATACCGAGCCCAATTTAAGTGGGTTCGTGTATTAAATAAATTTGCAATGACAAAGTGTATCAAGCTAAAAGCAAACTTATCACTGCTTTGTCATTTTTCTTTACTATTCGTTTGTACAAGCTTGTATTGTATAACAATAGCAAAGAGTCGACGTGTATTAAGTCAATACAGCTAATTAGTAGATCTAGGAAACTCCTCTGATGACGGAAAAAAAGAAGCGCGGATTATTATCGTGGCTTGGTTTTGGTGAAGAAGAACAAAGCCCAAAAACTCAGAATGAAGCGAACGTAGAAAGCGTTGAAGATCAAACTGAAGTTGAATCACAAGTTGAGGCTGAACAGGTCGCGCCTGAAGCTGAACAAGTTAAGCCAACTGAATCTGAGCAAGCGCTTGAAGAAGCTCAACAAGAGCAGCAACCTGTCGCAGCAGAAGCAGAAGCAGAAGCAGAAGCAGAAGCAGAAGCAGAACAGGAAGAAGTGGCAGTTCCTCAAGCTAAGGTTGAAGAAGTACAAGAGAAGCCGACAGAAAGCTTCTTTGCTCGTCTTAAGCGCAGCCTAAGCCGCACTAAAGCAAACATCGGTGCTGGTTTCTTTGGTCTGTTCAAAGGCAAGCAAATCGATGAAGACCTGTTTGAAGAGCTAGAAGAGCAACTTCTGATTGCTGACGTGGGTATGAATACCACGGTTAAGATCATTGAAAACCTGACAGAAAAAGCATCTCGCAATGACCTAAAAGACGGTGAAGCGCTTTATGGTCTGCTCAAAGAAGAGATGGCAGACATCTTAAGCCAAGTGGAACAGCCACTGGTTGTTGATACCACTAAAACACCTTACGTTATCTTAATGGTGGGTGTGAACGGTGTAGGTAAGACAACTACGATCGGTAAGCTGGCGAAACAATTCCAAAATGAAGGCAAGAAAGTGATGCTAGCAGCGGGTGATACCTTCCGTGCTGCAGCCGTTGAACAGCTTCAGGTTTGGGGTCAGCGTAACGATGTGCCAGTTATCGCTCAACACACTGGTGCGGACAGTGCGTCTGTTATCTACGATGCGATTGAAGCAGCGAAGGCTCGTGGTGTTGATGTTGTGATTGCTGATACAGCCGGTCGTTTGCAGAACAAGAGCAACCTGATGGAAGAGCTACGCAAGATCGTTCGTGTAATGAAGAAGATTGATGACTCTGCGCCACACGAAATCATGCTAACGCTCGATGCAGGTACAGGTCAGAACGCTATCAGCCAAGCGAAGTTGTTCAGTGAAGTGGCTCCAGTTACGGGTATTACACTGACTAAGCTAGATGGTACGGCGAAAGGTGGTGTAATTTTCTCAATTGCTGACCAGTTCCAGATTCCAATCCGCTACATTGGTGTGGGTGAAGGTATTGATGACCTGCGTCCATTTGAATCTAAAGACTTCATTGAAGCACTATTTAGCCGCGAAGAGTAACGCGAGTAGCAAAGTGGTTTATCCTTAATCTGCTACCGTTTTTAAATTTGATATTAGTGATCGTAAGAGGAATTTTCGGTGATCAAATTTCAGCAAGTGAGTAAAGCCTACCGAGGTGGAAGACAAGCGCTCCAAAAAGTGGACTTTCACCTGAAACGTGGAGAGATGGCTTTTTTGGGTGGGCACTCTGGGGCTGGTAAAAGTACCTTGCTGAAGTTGATCTGCGCGATAGAGCGTCCAACTGATGGACGTGTCTGGTTCAACGATCACGATATCACTCGTATCCCAGCCAAAGACATTCCTTTCTTACGCCGTAATATTGGGATTGTTTTTCAAGACCATCGCCTGCTGATGGACCGTTCGATTTTCGATAACGTCGCTCTGCCTATGCGTATTGAATCTATTTCTGAAAACGAAATAAAACGCCGAGTCAGTGCTGCGTTGGATAAAACCGGTTTATTAGATAAAGCCCGTTGTTTGCCAAGCCAACTTTCTGGTGGTGAACAGCAACGCGTGGGTATTGCGCGCGCCGTGGTTAACCGTCCAACTCTGCTTTTAGCCGATGAGCCTACCGGTAACCTAGACCCTGAATTATCTAACCGTGTATTACGCTTGTTTGAAGAGTTCAACCGTGCGGGTGTGACGATCATCCTAGCGACGCACGATATCGGGTTAGTGAACACTCGCCCTCAGTACCGCCATCTTGAATTAAACCAAGGATTTTTGAGTGAGGTTGAAGACTATGGCCGCGAATAAGCGCATCAAGAAACCTCAATCTAATCGAGCAGCAAACCGCGCTTCAAGCGACGGCTTCTTTGTTGTTCACTGGAAACAAGCCAAGTCATCGTTCTCACAAATGTGGCAGCGCCCGTTAGGCAACTTGCTGACCCTTGCGGTGATCTCTATGGCGTTGGCGATGCCAGCTTGTTTGTACCTATTGGGTAAAAATGTTGGGGAAGTGGCGCAAGATGTCACTAGCCCGTCACAAATAAGTGCTTATGTAGAGGATGGTATTCCTGAGCCACGAGTAATGGTGCTTAAGGATGAAATCGAAAGTTGGGATCAAGTTGAGCTGGTCGAGTACATTTCTCCGCAGCAAGGGCTTGCTGACCTCAGCCAGTATTCTGGTTTTGAAGACGCCCTAACCATTCTCGACGATTATTCACTGCCAGGTGTGCTGGTGATTACGCCAAGCGTGCACAGCGATACCTTAATTAAAGAGCTGGCAGGCACAGTTAAACAACAAGAATTAGTGACCGATGTTCGCCTAGACGAAGATTGGTTAGCGCGATTAGATGCGATCAAAGCATTAGCGGCTGTCATCGTGATTACCTTAACGGTATTGATGCTGGGCGCGGTATTTCTGATTATCGGCAATACACTACGATTTAATGTGTTGGCGCATAAAGAAGAGATTCAAACCATGAAGCTGATTGGTGCGACCGACAGCTACATTCTTCGACCATACCTTTATGCTGGGATGTGGTTTGGCGTTTTAGGTTCGATTAGCGCTTGGGTAATGACGGCATTGATTACCGTATTGCTGAACAGCGCGGTGGATGATTTGGCTCAGCTATACGACAGCCACTTCCGTTTAATTGGCCTGAGTTGGGATGAATCTTTACTGCTTTTGATCGTCGGAACTCTGCTTGGTAGTGTGGCTGCAAAGCTTTCTGCACAGCGTCACCTAAAAGAAATTGAACCAGTTTAGGTGAATAGAGTCATATTTAGACGAAAAATAGGCACTTCTTAACCAGTTTTTGCCTTGTATAGACGAATTGATTATGCATAATTACTTCCCCCTCCTTGAAACCTGTTCATTTTAGGTTCAAGATTGTAGGGTTTTAATAGATGTATTACTCCAGATCAGAGATTGATGAGGAACCGAATGGCAAACCAAGCGTATCAAATGGCTTTAGTCACACAAGATAGTTTAGATAGCTATATCCGCTCAGCGAACAGCTACCCTATGCTGACTCCTGAAGAGGAACGTGGACTTGCAGAGCGATTACATTACAAAGGTGAGATCGACGCTGCGAAAGGCTTGATCCTTTCCCACCTAAGATTCGTGGTGCACGTTGCAAGAGGCTACTCTGGCTACGGGCTACCAATGGCTGATCTCGTCCAAGAAGGTAACATCGGCTTGATGAAGGCTGTTAAGCGCTTCAATCCAGAAGTTGGTGTTCGTCTCGTCTCGTTTGCTGTTCACTGGATCAAAGCTGAAATCCATGAATACGTTCTACGTAACTGGCGTATCGTTAAAATTGCGACCACTAAGGCACAGCGTAAACTGTTCTTTAACCTTCGTAAGTCTAAAAAGCGTTTGGGTTGGTTCAATAACGGTGAAGTTGAGACGGTTGCTCGTGAACTGGGTGTTGAGCCTTCAGAAGTTCGTGAGATGGAATCTCGCTTAGCAGCACAAGATGCGACGTTTGAAGCGCCTATGGACGATGACGATGGCGGTTCTGCTTACACTGCTCCAGTTTACTACCTAGAAGACAAGGCGTCAGACGTTGCTGAGACGGTTGAAGCGGCTAACTGGGAGTCACACACCAATAATCGCCTAGGGCTAGCACTAGCAAGCTTAGACGAGCGTAGCCAACACATTGTTCGCTCACGTTGGTTAGACGACAACAAGGCAACCCTGCAAGACTTAGCGGATACCTACAGTATATCAGCTGAGCGTGTTCGCCAGTTAGAAAAGAATGCGATGAAGAAATTGAAACAAGCCGTTGGTGATTTCTAATAGCATCTAGTTTCTATTAGCTTCTACTTTCTAGTAGAGCTAACAAATAGCTGAATTTTGAAAAGGCCGAGATCGAGAGATCTCGGCCTTTTTGTTTTGGATCGATTTCTCAACTTTTGCGATCGAAATTTGCAAAATGATTTTGTGGATAACTCTGTGAGAAGTTTATTCGTCAGCTATCTAAAAGCAGTGTGTAGTAAGGCTTTGACGGGGTTTTTCGAGTGGGGATATGTTTCAGTTAACCCACAGTTAGATCAGGATCATTACTACATGTTGTGGATCTATTTTTGAAAAGACACTTTATTCACGCAATTCACAGATTTATCCACAAATGGTGTAAAAGTGATCGCTGGTGGATAACCCTATTAAGTGGATGTGAATGTTAGCCTTGGGATAGGTTACAATGGCAGCAAAGTAAATCAGTATAAAAAGAGAAAGTCATGGACCAGTTTAAACATATCGATGTTAAAGGCGCTCAAGCCCTCATCGAACAAGGCGAAGCTCGACTTGTCGATATACGTGACCCGCAGTCTTTTGCGGTTGCCCACCCAAAAACAGCCTACCACCTGACTAACGATACGATGGTGTCATTCATGGATGAGGTTGAGTTCGAACAACCTATCTTAGTGATGTGCTACCACGGCATCAGTAGCCAAGGTGCGGCACAATATTTAGTGAACCAAGGCTTTGAAGAGGTATATAGTGTTGATGGTGGTTTCGAAGCTTGGCATCGTGCTGAACTTCCAGTGATCGCAGGTTAATGACTTTCATCACCTGAACCGCCTCAAGCATCCCTCATAGAATGAATAGGAAGTAACAATGATTAGATTGATGGTGTTAGACAATCCACGTCTTGCTCAAGCATTTATTGATTATATGGCCTCTCGTCAGATCCCTATTCAGATGTCTCCAGAGGGAGAAGGGCGTTTTGCTCTTTGGCTTCTTGATGGCCAATTTCAGGTTGAAACCGAAGCTGAGCTGAATCGTTTTCTGGCTGAGCCCAATCATAAGCGCTATCAAGCTGCATCTTGGGACATGGCAGAGACCAGAAAGAGCAACTTCCATTACCACACGCCAAGCTTCATGGGCATGATCAAAGCCAAAGCAGGCCCAGTGACACTAAGCCTGATGTTGGTGTGTGTGGTGATTTTTGCGCTGCAACAGATCGGTTTTGGCCAAGCTATTTTCAATGCCCTACATTTCCCAGCGGTGGATGGACAGCAATGGCAGCTGTGGCGTTGGTTGAGTCATGCCGTTCTACATTTCTCTGTTATGCACATCGCATTTAATATTTTGTGGTGGTGGCAGCTAGGTGGAGACATTGAGAAGAAACTTGGCAGCCTCAAGCTACTTCAGATCTTTGCTGTCTCTTCTGCGCTTTCAGGTGCTGGGCAGTATTGGGTTGAAGGGGCGAACTTCGGTGGTTTGTCTGGTGTTGTGTATGCCTTGGTTGGTTACTTATGGGTGGTTGGTGCGAAGGCGCCACAACTTGGTTTAGGTATCCCAAGACAGATTGTCGGCTTTATGTTGGTGTGGTTGGTGCTTGGGTACATGCAGCCATTTATGGCTATCGCCAATACGGCGCATTTAGCTGGCCTAGCCGCCGGTGTGATTATTGGCTTTATCGATGTGATGAAAGCACCAAGCTCGGCAAGAAGTTAACTGATGTTTTCTACTGAGTAGCCAAACGATAGAGACAAAAAAAAGCGGCCAGATGGGCCGCTTTTTTATTGGGATTCGTTTTACATCATTACTGATAAAGGTATTTGGTAAACAGTAAGTCAGCAATCAGGGTTTTGCCCGTCTCAGGCAGTAGAATCTTGTTGAGGTGTTCAACCAAAGTCTTTCTCAAATCTTCACGGCCAGACAGAGACTTAATCGTTTCTTCGTTTTGTTTACCAAGCAATTCAATCACCGCATCACGAATCAGTGGTTGGTGATGCTCAATAGCGGCCAAGTCGTTACTATTTGCCACCATGATGTCGAGGCGAACCTGAATGTAGCCCAGTTTTTTACCTTTAGTGTAAAAATTGGTGGTCAGGTCTGGCTCTAGCGTGAAGTAGGCGAGTTTAGCTGCTGACTCCTCTTCAGCGAAACTTGATGCTGAAAAGAGTAGGGTAATCGCAAGAAATATTTGGGCTACATAACGTTTGTGCATATTTGTGACTTTTCTTTAGTTTATTCGCGATATTCGAAACGCATTAGTCTTGTTACAATGAGCGGTCTAAATCTAAATACGTTTACAATTCGAAGAACGCTTTAATTTTGTTCGAAAGTTGAAGCTTTATTGTACGTGTAAAGTCACCTATTGAATACTAGTATGAATCAGCCAATATCGCTGTATCTTAATTCGTTAATGAATGTAGATTGGCAAAGTACAGAAACATTTGATTTTCCTAATGAAACCACCAAAGAGTGGCTTATGGAGCAAGGTTCTCTTTCCCGTAAGTTGGGCAAGAGCTGTCAGCACCTGTCTGTTGAGTTGCTTCATAATCAAGTTGTAGAGCGCTCAATGCTGCAACAGGACGAGGAACATCTTTTATCATCGTTTGATTGCTTACTGCGTAAAGTGATTTTAAAGGGTGATGATGAACCGTGGGTGTTAGGTCGAACCTTGATTCCCCGAGTCACGCTAGAAGATCATCAGCATTCTGACCTTTCTCAACAAGGTAATGTCCCGCTTGGATTGACCGTTTTCAGTGCTGAGAACGTGGAGCGAGATGCGCTGCAAGTCGGTTGGGTTATCGCGGGCGATGAGCGATTACTCGTACGTCGTTCTCGATTATGGATGAACCATAAACCGATGCTTGTGGCTGAACTGTTTTTACCAACATCACCCATTTACTCTAAGGAGAGTGTGTAAATGCTTGCCACCAAAGCGAAGGCGTATTGGCAATTAACGCGAATGAATCGCCCGATTGGTACCCTGTTACTCCTTTGGCCGACCTTGTGGTCACTGATTATCGCCTCACAAGGTATGCCTGATTTTGATGTCTTGGTTGTTTTCGTACTCGGCGTGGTGTTGATGCGTTCGGCTGGCTGTGTGATCAATGACTTTGCTGACCGTAAAGTAGATGGTCATGTTAAACGTACCAAGCAGCGTCCATTACCTTCAGGTTTGGTTTCCAGTAAGGAAGCGATTCTGCTCTTTTTAGTGCTAGCCGTGGTTTCCTTCTTGCTGGTACTGACCATGAATCCACTGACCATTAAGCTCTCATTTATTGGTGTTGGTCTGGCGTTCATTTACCCTTTCATGAAGCGTTTTACGCATCTTCCACAGTTGTTTCTCGGCTTAGCGTTTAGTTGGGCGATACCAATGGCTTGGGCGGCACAAACCAATGAACTGCCAAGCATTGTGTGGTTTATATTCGTGATTAATGCGTTGTGGACGATTGCTTACGACACGCAATATGCGATGGTTGACCGAGATGATGACTTGAAGATTGGTATTAAATCGACGGCGATTCTATTTGGTCGCTTCGATAAACTGATTGTGGGCTCTTTGCAACTCGTCACCCTAGCGATGCTGATTGCGTTAGGCATGCATTACCAACTAGGTGATACCTTCTATTGGGCATTGTTGGTAGCGGGAAGCTTGTTTGTGTATCAACAACACCTGATGCGCCACCGTGATCGAGACCTTTGTTTCCAAGCCTTTCTAAACAACAACTATGTTGGAATGGCAGTGACAGCGGGCTTGTTCATTACCTTCTGGTAAGCATCCGCTTTTCGAGTTAACGAACGCTAAAGAAAAAGGCACCCATTGGGTGCCTTTTTTGATCGTGTTCGGTCTCGCTATTCAAGAGATTCTAAGCTGATGATTACTCCGCTTGGTGGATACTCTCTTGAATCGTCAAACGTACTTCAGGGTAAAGCATTGAGTAGAGAAGCTTAGCGAATTGCTGAGTCTTGTCTAAATCACAGTTACCATCGTTATCCAGATATTGCTGTTGTTTCAGAGTTGCGAACATCGACGCAAACACGCCTTTATCGAAGAACTCTGGTGCATTGATGCCTTGCAGACGACCAAGTCGCTGTGCAATGTCTTGGCTCTTCTGTTCAAGATCGGATTTATCCAGATCAGGGTTCTCTGCTAACAGGTTCAAAGCAATAGAGTAGCGTTGTAGCGTTTCTGAAATCGTACGACCTAACAGCATCAGTGCTTGGCTGTTTGATTGGTTGATGGTGACTTCATTATCAGAAACCACAAGCATACCTTGGTTAACCAGCTCTTCAATGATGTTAGAAACCACGCCTTCAAGCTTGTCTTCGTCGTAGCTTAGGAACAGCTCTTTCTTCAAGAACGGGTAGATAGCAGCAACGTTCTCTTGGATCGCGTCAATTGATAAACCGCGTTGACGAATAGTCATCTGTGCAATTAACGATGGCAGAGCAAACAAGTGAATGATGTTGTTTCGGTAGTAGGTCATCAGAATTGACTGGTGACGGTCTAGCGAAATGATGTCGCCCATTGAGTCTGATTCAATCAAGAACTTGTTCAGTGATTCAGCATGTTTTACTAAATCTTCAGCGCTGTCTTTTGGCACAGTGAACGTTGCCGAATATGGAACATTCTTAAGCAGAGACAGGTAGCAATTAATCTGAGAAACCAAAGAGTCACGAGACAATGCGCGCTGTCTTGAAGCCAATAGTGCCGTTGCACAAAGGGTCAGGGCATTGGTTGCTGCCGCATCGTTAATGTGCGTCATCATTTTGGTCGCTAAGTCATTAACCACTGGGTTCATCCATTGTGGCTTGCTGGTGCCCATTGGGTCGATGCATTTGGTCCACTCTGGTGAGTGCTCATTCAGGTATTGGTTCAGTTGAATCGGCTCACCGAAGTTCACGTAGCCTTTACCAAAGTTACGCAGCTTACGAATGGTACGAATCACTAAGCTCGCGTTTTCTTTTTCTTTACGCTTGCCACGAAGTTCTTTCGCGTAAGTCGCTACTTCCATCACGTGCTCGTAGCCGATGTATACAGGAACCAAAGTCACCGGACGGTTCATGCCGCGCAGCATTGCTTGGATTGTCATCGCTAGCATGCCCGTTTTCGCTTGCAGTAGACGACCTGTACGAGAACGACCACCTTCACTGAAGTACTCTACTGAGTAACCTTTAGCGAACAATTCCGCTAGGTATTCACGGAAAATCGTCGAGTACAGTTTGTTGCCTTTGAAGCTACGACGAATAAAGAACGCACCACCATGACGGAAAATAGGACCGGCAGGGAAGAAGTTCAGGTTGATACCTGCAGCGATGTGCGGAGGCACCATGCCTTCGTGGTAAAGCACATAAGAAAGCAGCAAGTAGTCCATGTGGCTACGGTGACAAGGCACGTAAACAATCTCGTGACCATCTTGAGCCAACTTACGAACCGTTGAAGCGTTGCTGATATGCAGGCCTTGGTACAGCTTATTCCACAGCCAACCGAGAATCTTCTCACCACGCTTGATCAGCGAATAAGAGAAGTTCGCAGCAATCTCGTCCATGATGTCTTGAGCTTCTTTGCTCGCTTTCTCGATCGAGATGTTCTTTGCTTGTGCTTCGTCTTCAATCGCTTTCTTGATCGCTTCTGATTTTAATAGGCGATCAAACAGAGCTTGGCGGCTTGGCAGGTTAGGACCTGATGCAGCAAGCTTTTGGCGAGAGAAGTGAATACGTGCCACGCGCGCCAATTTGTGCGCGATGGTGCTGTCGGTACCGTGTGAGTTAGCCATGTAGCGTAGAGAAACCACTGGGCTGAAACGAACCAGACAGTCACGACCGGCTAGCAATACAGCTTTTGATTTCTCTAAGCCGTTCATTGCCTGTAGGTAAGGCTTCTGGTTATTCTCTTTACCAGGCTTACGTCCCCACAGCACTGTAGCAGGGATAACTTGAACATCGAGTTCAGAGTCGTCAGCGTGCAGTGAAAGCAATTCAGAGAACACTTCAATTGAAGAGCTTGGTACATAATCATCGTCTTGCAGCAGAGTTTTGCGAGAAGAGATGAAAACGTAGCGTTGCAGTGATTTGCCGTTGATTTCAAGCTTGCTCAACGGATCAGGTAGGCCTAATTCAAGTGCATGTTTTTGCAATGTAAGAATGTCTACACTTGAGCGAAACGGTAAGGCGTATACAATCGGTTTGCTCAAATCAATGTTCAAATCCTCAACAGGGTTTGAAGGAATTGATGTGCCCTTTACCAATAGGGATAAAGGTAGCTTCATTAATGAACGTGAAAAAGATTGTCCAGAAGACATATAGGTTCACTGCCTCAATAGTTATTTCAATGTGCTGAAGCGTATCTCTATTTCTATGATAAAAAGGATAAATCCTATGAGTGAAATAGGGATAAGCCTAGGCGTAAATTTAATCGATGCAAGAATACCAGAAACTGGTCTAACCTTTTAATGGAAATAGTCATATTGCCGTTAAGTTTGTGGAAAATCATTCATCGACTGATTGAGTATAGGGTTAAAAATGACCAAAAAATCAAACACCGGATTCAAACGCATCATCAAAGCAGCAGGCTTTTCATGGCAAGGCATTACGAGTTCGTTTAAAAACGAGGCTGCATTTCGACAAGAAGTGTTCATGGCGGCCGTGCTTATTCCGTTGGCATTTTACCTGGATGTAAGCCAGGTTGAACGAATCTTAATGATCTCATCTGTGGTATTGGTGATGGTTGTCGAGCTAATCAATACCGCGATTGAAGCGGTTGTCGACCGAATCGGCAGTGAGCATCATGAGTTATCTGGAATGGCGAAAGATGTCGGCTCGGCAGCGGTTTTCATCTGTTTGGCACTCGCAGGTTATGTGTGGCTAGAGATCTTGTTTTTGTAATTTGCTAAAAATGAACTAAAAACAACCAATTGCTTTGCTTTTGTTCAGTTACTGGATATACTCACAGTCAACTGTATAAAAAGACAGGTGAATCATGAAGCCGTTAACGCCCCGCCAGCAACAAGTCTTTGACCTTATCAAAGGTAAGATCGAAGATTCCGGTATGCCACCGACACGTGCAGAAATCGCGCGTGAACTAGGCTTCCGTTCTGCCAATGCTGCAGAAGAACATTTGAAAGCTCTTGCTCGTAAAGAAGCGATTGAGATTATCCCGGGTGCGTCTCGCGGTATTCGTATTTTGCTTGAAGATGCAGCAAACGAAGAGCAAGGTTTACCATTAATCGGTCAGGTTGCCGCTGGTGAGCCTATCTTGGCTCAAGAGCATGTAGAAATGCATTACCAAGTTGATCCAGGCATGTTTAAACCACAAGCAGACTTCTTACTTCGTGTAAATGGCGAAAGTATGAAAGACATCGGTATTATGGATGGTGATTTATTAGCTGTTCATAAAACACAAGATGTCCGCGATGGTCAGGTTGTAGTGGCTCGTGTCGATGATGATGTAACGGTAAAACGCCTAGAACGTAAAGGTTCAACGGTTCTGTTACATGCTGAAAATGAAGAGTTTTCTCCAATTCATGTCGATCTAGAATCTCAACACTTGTCTATTGAAGGGCTTGCGGTTGGTATTATTCGCAACACCGACTGGATGTAGTCAGTACAAACAGCTTATTGATATTTATTCTCAATAACTTGTTATTGTAATTGATATTCATTATCATCTTCTTTGTCGAGATACAAGGAAGATGATGATGTCAAACCCAACCAAACCTCAAATGAAGCCGCTTACTCGTAAGCCGCGCTCCTCTGTGCAAAAGGCTTCTTCTGAACAAGGGTCTGCACATCAAGAATTACAAGTTCCGACCAACCTCGTTCAACACCTTTGGTTTCGTAGTCGTGAAAGCCTAGCCGATGACGGTCTCGTTTATGACCCTATCGCAGCTCAAGCTTGCAAGCGCTGCCAACTCGCACCTGAATGTCTTACTGGCGAGCTAGACCAGCAACAACTTCTCTACGCAACACTGACTCAACTTTGTGACTCTCAAGTTCAGCAATTTCTATCTCACAACCCAGATGCTTGGATCATCAATGTTGGGGCAGGGCTCGACACCCGTTTCTACCGTTTGGATAATGGACGCTGCCATTGGGTTGAGTTAGATGTAACCGAGAATCTGCTTTGGCGACAACGCTTGTTCCACAAAAATGAACGCTATCGCTTAGAGTGTGGCTCTGTTGATGACCTAACTTGGTTGGATGAACTTAATATTCCAGAACAAGCCTCGGTGATGGTGGTGTGTGAACATGCTTTGCTGGATTGTAATGAACAACAGACCGCGAACTTCATTCAGTCTTTGAGCCGCTACTTTACTCATGCACATGCGTGTTTAGTCTTAGCTGGAGATAAAAGCTCAAGTACGTTGGGACAAAAGCTTGGTTCAGGAAAGTATGCTCATGGGTTGTCTTCACCAATAGACAGCGTTCTTAATTGGCTGCCATGGGCACAATGGGTAAAAGCGTTTTCTCCCCTAGACCAACAATGCAATCGTTGGAAATTGTGGCAGCGGCTTCTTTGTAAGATCTCTCAGGTCAAAAAGCGTTTAGCGCCGCAGTTAGTGCTCGTTAAGTGGTAACCCTAGTGGTTCTGTATTTCGAGTAACTGAGTACATAGCCGGTATAAGTAAAATTCCACAACATAGTGAAAGCCCACCCACTAGGTTAAACTATCGCCTCTAATCTAAGAGGTGATCGTGAAGCTATTTAATCCCCAAACTATTTTTCAAACGCTATCCAATCAGGCGATGCACAAAAAAGTGCTGCTGCTCGCGATCCCGATGGTTCTCTCTAATATTACTGTTCCACTGCTGGGCTTAGTCGATGCGGCGGTTATCGGTCACCTCGAGCACTCTTGGTATTTAGGTGGTGTGGCGCTGGGCGGCACAATGATCAGCGTGACCTTTTGGTTGCTTGGTTTCCTGCGCATGTCGACAACAGGGCTAGCCGCACAATCTTATGGTGCGAATGATGGCAAGCAACTTGGTTTAGTCTTTGTGCAAGGCGTGACCATGGCCTTAGGGTTTGCTGGTGTCTTTTTGCTTTTACACAGTCTAGTCGCCGATTTAGTTTTCTTATTGAGTAGCGCCAGTGATCAAGTTAAGCACTATGGTCAGCAATATTTCTCAATCCGCGCTTGGAGTGCGCCTGCTGCGCTAACTAACTTTGTGATTCTAGGTTGGTTACTCGGGACTCAAAATGCCAAAGCGCCCATGTGGATGGTCATCATCACCAATATCACCAATATCGTTTTGGATATTGTTTTTGTTATCGGCTTAGGATGGCAAGTGGAAGGTGCAGCATTGGCATCTGTAATGGCTGATTATGCCGGTCTAACATTTGGCTTGATTTGTGTTTACCGAATCTGGGCGAAGAAGCAGTTACCATCGCCATGGGATCTGCTTAAGAAAACCAGCCAAGGTTTGAGTCGTTTCGTGAAATTGAATCGCGATATCTTTCTTCGTTCATTGTATCTACAAGCGACTTTCACTTTCATGACTTTCCAAGGTGCAAGCTTTGGCGATGATGTTGTTGCGGCCAATGCAGTGTTGATGAGTTTCTTGATGATCATCTCTTATGGGATGGATGGCTTTGCCTACGCAATGGAAGCGATGGTCGGTAAGGCGATAGGCGCGAAAGACAAAGATGAACTGAACCAGTCATTGATTGGTACTTTCTTCTGGAGCTTTAATATTTGTTTGGTACTGACCATAGCGTTCGCACTCGCTGGCTCGAGTTTGATTAATATGATCACTACCATTCCTGACGTGAAGAACCAAGCCGAGGTGTATTTACCGTGGTTAGTCGCAATGCCATTGGTGTCTATGTGGTGCTTCTTGTTGGATGGTATTTTTG
Source organism: Vibrio sp. AIC-3 (assembly GCF_013114515.1). Lineage (NCBI taxonomy): Bacteria > Pseudomonadati > Pseudomonadota > Gammaproteobacteria > Vibrionales > Vibrionaceae > Vibrio > Vibrio sp. AIC-3. Next base: position 48,234 of record NZ_VTXG01000032.1, read on the forward strand.
TTGGAGCAACCAAGGGCAAGGATATGCGCAATAGTATGTTTGTTGCGACCTGTAGTTTCTTCGCGATTTTCTATTTAGCATCAGGTTTAGAGAACCATGCACTGTGGTTAGCGATGCTGAGCTTTATGGCAATGCGCGGAATTGGTCTTGGTGTGTTGTTTGTTTCTCAGTGGAAGAAAGGGGAGTTTCTCGCTTAGCTCTGAGGGCTCTGTTTGTGGAGAGTAAATGAGGCTGTACAGGTAAAGGGGTATTTAGAACATCATGATCTAAATACTATCAATGCCTTAATATTCAGTGTTTTAAATAAAAACAGCAAGCGCGTGGCTTGCTGTTTATGTATTTGGCCTATGGGTGGTCAAATACTCCTATTGGTTCTTTATCTAGAATAAACGGTTAAGCCCGTTGAGTGCTGCAACACGATAAGCTTCCGCCATCGTTGGATAGTTAAAGGTTGTATTCACAAAGTACTCGATGGTATTTGCTTCACCTTTCTGTTCCATGATCGCTTGTCCGATATGGATGATTTCAGCGGCACGCTCACCAAACACGTGGATACCTAAAATCTCTTTGGTTTCGCGATGGAACAGAATCTTCAAGCTACCAATGTCTTTACCCGCAATTTGAGCACGAGCTAGGTGTTTGAATGAAGAACGTCCTACTTCATACGGTACTTTAGCTTCGGTAAGTTCTTGCTCGGTTTTACCAACAGAACTGATCTCCGGGATGGTGTAGATGCCGGTTGGAATGTCTTCGATAAGGTGGCGTTCAGCTTCACCTTTCACAATTGCTTGAGCCACAAATCGACCTTGGTCATAAGCCGCGCTTGCTAGGCTAGGGTAGCCAATCACATCACCGACAGCGTAAACATGGTCAACATTGGTTTGGTAATTGGTATTTACTGAGACTTGCCCACGCGAGTCCGCTTCTAAGCCAACAGCACCAAGGTTCAGTTTATCGGTATTACCCGTTCGGCCATTGGCATACAGTAGGCAATCAGCGCGCATCTTTTTACCTGACTCTAGGTGAATGATCACGCCATCATCAGTGCCTTCAATTTTCTCAAAGGTTTCATCGTTGCGAATCACGACACCGCTGTTCCAGAAGTGATAAGAAAGTGCATCTGAGGTTTCATTGTCTAGGAATGACAACAGACGGTCACGAGTATTGATAAGATCGGTTTTTACACCCAAACCGCGGAAAATCGACGCGTATTCACAACCAATAACGCCAGCACCATAGATGATGATGTGTTGCGGGTCGTGTTTAAGAGAAAGAATCGAGTCACTGTCGTAGATACGTTCATGCAGGAAGTCGACGTTATCTGGTTGGTAAGGGCGAGAGCCTGTCGCGATAACAAATTTGTCTGCACTGTAATGTTCTTCAGTGCCATCGCTTTGCATTACCGAGACAGTGTTGGTATCGATAAAACGTGCAGTACCAAAGACCAACGTGCACTGGTTGCGGTCGTAGAAGCCTTGGCGTAATCGAGTCTGCTTGTCGATAACCGATTTGGCATGCCCCAAAATGTTAGAAAACGTTGAGTGTATGCTTTTGTTGTTCTGACAAAACAGCGGATTACTGTTGAATTCGATAATACGACTTACGGCATGACGCAGTGCCTTTGAAGGAATGGTTCCCCAGTGAGTACAACCACCACCAACGCTGCTCTCTTTCTCAATGATTGCAACGTTCAACCCGGCTTTGGTTAATCCCATCGCTGCCCCTTCTCCTCCGGGGCCACTACCAATTACGATTACATCAAAGTGGTTGGAGTGCGGCATAGATATCTTCCTTGTTATATTTGAGTAACATTGCTTTAGCGAGATTTTAACTGATTCTGTTCTTGGGTACATGAAAAGGGCATCAGAGAGTCGGTGGGATCACGCAGTGTTATCGAAAAAATAATATTTGGTATGTCGTATGTCTCCAAATGACAGTGTGGATATTGAAATTTTTTCTTCGAACGTATTTACTTCGGTACGTGAACAAAGAGGTATGTTTAGTGTCTTATATAACCAGAGTGCCTTATATAAATAAGTGATTCGCGTTATATTGAATAGAGTATTAGACATGCCTGTTTAGGCTGTAAAAGAAGAAATTGATAAAGTATGAAACCAATGGGCATTCGCGCACAGCAAAAAGAAAAAACTCGTCGCAGCTTAATCGATGCAGCATTTAGCCAACTCAGCGCCGATCGTAGTTTTTCCAATCTAAGCTTGAGAGAAGTCGCTCGTGAGGCTGGAATAGCACCGACTTCCTTTTATCGTCACTTCAAAGACATGGATGAGCTTGGCTTAACCATGGTTGATGAAGGTGGCTTACTGCTGCGCCAGTTAATGCGTCAAGCTAGGCAACGCATAGTAAAAGAAGGCAGTGTGATTCGTACATCGGTTGAAACCTTTATGGAATTCATTGAAAGCAGCCCTAACGTATTCAGACTGTTATTGCGAGAGCGCTCAGGAACTTCATTTGAGTTTCGTGCAGCGGTAGCTCGTGAGATACAGCACTTCTCTGCTGAGTTAACCGAATATTTGATAACGACTGGCATGACAAGGGACGAAGCTTTCACTCAAGCGGAAGCCTCGGTTATCTTAGTCTTCAACTCAGGGGCAGAAGCATTAGATTTAGATCGACGTCAGCGAGATGAATTGGCTGAACGCTTGATCATGCAATTGCGAATGATGGCCAAAGGAGCTTTTTGGTATCGTAAAGAACGTGAACGTAACCGATTAAAAGGCGGGATTGAATAATGTCGAATGAAAATAATACTGTAAACCGTGGTTCTGAAAGAAAAACACTCGTACTTGCTGTTGTAGCCGGTGTGTGTGGTGATGCATTGTTATCTTGGGTAACAATGAGCGAAGTGGGCTTCTCTATTTTCCCGCTTATCGCTTTAGTTTTGGCTGTACAAGCGCTTTACCAAGAGTACCTAACTAACCCAGTATCTGAAGATATCCCACTAGTAGGTTTAGCTTGTTTCTTCGTGGGTGCATTTGGCCACTCGGCTTTTGTGAAGGCACAACACCCTGATGCTGGCTCAAACTTCTTTGCGATTATTGTCGCGATGTTGCTTCTTGCATGGGTAGGTAAGAAACTCGGCTTTATCGGCAAAACTGCTTAAGCTGATTTAGAAATTAAAAAAACGAGCCAATGGGCTCGTTTTTTTGTATCTGCTGTTTGGCTTAGACCTGAAAGCGATACTCACGCTTTACGCTCTAGGAATACGCCAGCTTCCATGTGGTGCGTGTAAGGGAACTGGTCAAACAGAGCAAAACGAGTGATGTCGTGCGTTTCGCTTAGGATCTCTAGGTTCTCTTTCAACGTTTCAGGGTTACAAGAGATGTACATGATGCGCTCGTAGCCTTGCACCATCTTACAAGTATCAACATCCATGCCTGAGCGTGGTGGATCAACAAAGATAGTGTTGCAGTTGTAGCTCTTAAGATCGATGTTTGCTTGTTGCAGACGGCGGAATTCACGCTTGCCTTCCATTGCTACGGTAAAATCTTCTGCAGACATACGGATGATCTGAACATTTTCAATCTTGTTCGCCGCAATGTTGTATTGCGCTGATTCAACTGATGGCTTCGCTAGTTCTGTTGCCAGTACACGCTCGAAGTTCTGTGCCAATGCTAATGAGAAGTTACCGTTACCACAGTAAAGCTCAAGCAAGTCGCCTTTGCTGTCTTGAGTACAGTCGACAGCCCATTCCAACATTTTCTCTGCTACTTTGCCGTTTGGTTGAGTAAAGCTGTTTTCTACTTGTTGGTAGATGTAGCTGTCACCATTCACGTCTAGCTTTTCAATGACGTAGTCGCGGTCTAGTACGATTTTCATCTTACGCGCACGGCCAATCAGGTTTAGATTGAAACCTTCATCGTTTAATTGCTGTTTAAGTGCTTTAGCATCTTGAATCCACTGTTCACCCAATTGACGGTGGTAAAGCAGTGACACCAAAATTTCGCCGCTTAGTGTAGATAGGAAGTCTACTTGGAATAGCTTGTGGCGTAGAGAATGGTTGTCCTTCATTGCATCGACTAACAAAGGCATCAAGTCATTGATAAGACGACTAGCAGCAGGGAACTGGTCTACACGATATTTTTCTTTGGTCTCTTGATTGAACATGACGTAATACATATCGTCACCTTCATGCCACACGCGGAACTCAGCACGCATGCGGTAGTGTTGTTCTGGAGATTCATACACTTCCAGCTCAGGCACATTATATTCTGAGAACATTTCAGTAAGACGCTCAGTCTTTTCTGCCAGTTGTTCTTGGTAGCGTTGCGGGTTTACATCTAAATTCGCCATTGTTATGCCTTTTGCTGTCGTGCTTTTAAATCAAGAGCGCAGATTTTATTCAATCACAGGCGCTTGTCCAGTGTTGAGAGCCAATCAGTGTAAATAGGCCATGAAAACTATAGCTTATAACTATCTTAGACTAGACAAATGATTCAGAGGTCAATACTATCTTCGGCAAGCTGGTGCCATTTAGATGTATAGATGGCTGAAGAGGGAATCTGGTGTGAATCCAGAACTGACGCGCAGCGGTAAAAGAGAACGAGTATTCATCAGACACTGCAAATAGCTTTTTGTGGGAAGTCGAATATCAGGTAACCATAAGGTTGTGCTCTTGAGTCCGAATACCTGCCAGCGGCTAAACCATGACATGTGGTTTGGTAGGAATTTACGCGATTTAGGATCACAACATGAACAAATCCCTTTTAGCGGTTGCTGTAGCATCGCTGCTTTCACCTATCTCCAATTTACACGCCCAACAAGCATCTGCCGACGAAACCATGGTGGTTACGGCTAACCGTTTTGAGCAAAGCACGGAAAGTGTTGTCGCTCAAGTTGAAGTAGTAACACGCCAAGATATCGATCGAATTCAAGCTAAGTCTCTAACAGATGTGTTTAGACGATTGACGGGTATTCAGGTTTCACAAAATGGAGGCCGAGGACAGCAAGCTTCGATCTTTGTTCGTGGTGCTAACTCTGATCAAGTGCTTGTTCTCATTGATGGTATTCGTTTTGCGCGAGCTGCAAAGGGTGGTGTCGATTTTAGCCAGTTACCAATTACATTCGTTGACCGAGTGGAATACGTTCGAGGAGCTCGTGCCGCTATGTATGGCTCAGAAGCTATCGGCGGTGTTATCAACATTATTACTGTTGCAAACTCTGACAATGAAAAAACGGCAGTTAGTGCAGGTTTAGGAAGCTTAGATTACCAAGAGCTGAGCTTTGTTAGTGGTACTAAGGTCGGTGAAAATGGTCACTTGAACGTATCTGTTGGTTACGATTCCGATGAGGGATACAACGTTCATCCATTACCAGGTGTTAATGATGGTGATCGCCATGGTTTTGAATCACGCAATGCTCTAATTGGTTATGTTCATAATTTTGATCAGCAATGGAGTGGCTTCGCGAATTTCCGTATGTTTGAAACCATTTCTCAGTACGATGGTTCATTTGGTACAGACCATTCTTACAAAGAAGCTGAAGTTCAAAATTCGACCTTTGCTACTGGTGTTAAATATAGTGGCAGTGAACTTAAGTCTGATTTCTTAGTTAACTATCAGAATCAAGATAACTGGAACTACGAACAGTCTTTAGGCAAGAACTCAGCGTCAGCAACATCTGATGAGCTTGAACAGCTAAATGTTCAATGGGTGAATTCATACAAACTAACGTCGTCACTGACTCTTAGTGGTGGTGTAGATTGGCGTGATGAGGCTTATATTGTTAAGCCTTCGAATACTGAATACGACAGAACGAATGTTGCGTACTTCGCTGCATTAAACGCAGATGCGGATAAAGTGTTCGGAGAACTGAGTCTTCGTGTTGATGACAATGAGCAGTTTGGTACAGAAACTACTTACAACACAGGGTTAGGCTATCGTTATGCTGAGTGGCTTGTTGTAAAAGCAGCTTATGGCACATCCTTCAAAGCACCTAACTTGTATCAACTATATAGCTACTACGGTAATGCACAGTTAGAAGCTGAAAAGGCAGATTCATTTGAACTGACTTTTGGTGGCTTAATCAAGGATGTTGATTGGTCGATTACTGGCTATGACACGAACGTCGAAGACTTAATTGATTACAACTACGCGACAAGTAAGTACTACAATACCGATGGCGAAAGCCAATTACGTGGTGTGGAAATGGTCGTTGGATTTGATACTAGCTTTATTAACCACCAAGTGAGCGCTAATTTCCAAGACTCAGAAGATCAATCTGGTGAGCAACTGATACGCCGAGCTAAGAAGATTTACAAGTATAATGCAGTGGCTAGTTTCGATGATGTTGATGTTTCATTAGGTTTCCAATATGTAGGTGAGAGACCTGACTTCTCTGAAGATCTCGCAGCGTATAGCTTGTTTGATGTTTCAGTGAACTACTATGCGAATGAAAACCTTACTTTAAATGGTCGAGTGGATAACTTAACTGACGAAGAGTACGAGACTGCTGGTGGATACCCATCACCAGAGCGTACATATTACGTGAATGCTACTTACCAATTCTAATTATCACCTAAACCGCCTTCGGGCGGTTTTTTCTTATTGGGTATATCAATGAAAAAGAAAGTCGTCATAAGTTGGTCGTCAGGCAAAGACTCTACATTAACCCTAGAACGTCTACTTGAAAGCACCGAGTATGAAGTTGTTGCTCTCTATACTACGTATGTTGGAGATGAGGTCCCTTTCCAAGTCACGCCAATCGAGGTTGTCGGAATGCAGGCTACATTGATCGGTTTGCCTCTAATAACGATTGAGCTGCCGGAGGTGTTCCCAAGTAACGAGATCTATCAAAGTACGATTGTTACGGCGCTTAAAGGATCGGGTTTATCTATTGATGCCGTGGCATTCGGCGATATGTTTTGCAATGGTATTGCTGATTACCGAAGAAGTTATATAGAACCTGCGGGCTGGGAGTGTGTATTTCCTCTACTAGGAGAGAGTAGCCAAACTCTGGCTCAAGAAATCATAAATAGAGGAATCGAAACCTTTCTCGTCACAGTTGATAGCGATGCATTAGACATGAGCTATTGCGGGAAAGAATACACGCCTGAACTAATAGACAGTTTGCCAAGTCACGTCGACCCATGTGGAGAAGATGGTGAGTTCCATACCTTAGTAACGTCAGCGCCATGCTTTAAAGGTAAGCTCAAGATAGAGCTAGAAAATGTAGAGCAGGGTGAGCGCTTTGGGCATCAACGCTACCGAGCTTGCATTATATAGAGTGATGATTGGCGAAAACTAAGTGAAGGGGTATCATTGCTGCGGAACTTCTTACAGGTAATGGTTGTGTCGAAAAGCATACAAAAAAACATATTGGTCTTTGATTCTGGAGTTGGCGGCCTCTCTGTATATAAAGAGATAAGCCAGTTACTACCAAATCACAACTATATCTATGTATTCGATAACGAGGCTTACCCATATGGTGAGCTCGATCAGCAAGTCCTCATTCAGCGAGTCCAAAGTATCGTCGCCAGTTTTGTTGCGAGTCACGCTATTGATATTGTGGTGATAGCTTGTAATACGGCCAGTACGATAGTCCTGCCTGCACTTCGCGCTAATAACCTTATCCCTATTGTCGGTGTTGTCCCGGCAATCAAACCTGCCTCGTTACTGGCTAATAAAGCGGTTGGACTTATTGCAACCCCTGCGACGATTACTCGTGAATACACACACGAGCTCATCAAAAACTTCTCGAGTAATAAAAGAGTAGAGCTGTTGGGTTCTACTCGACTGGTGGATATGGCCGAAGATAAACTCAGAGGTGAGGAAATTAGCCTTGAAGAGTTACAGAAAATCCTTCAACCGATGATCAACACGATTGATGTGGCTGTTTTAGGATGTACTCATTTCCCACTTATCAAATCTGAGATTCAACAAGTACTAGGTGAAAGTGTAGTGCTGATAGATTCTGGTAAAGCAATAGCGAAGCGAGTTCAAGATTTGTTGGGTTTGGAAAGCATTAATAAAGAAGTGGGAGTGCGTGAGGTTTTTTGTAGTGCACTTCCTAAAAAAGAAAGTGCACTAAATAGTATGTTAAAGCAGTTAGGGTTTAGCTCAGTTCAGATTCGTCCGTTTCAGGATGTTTAGGATCATTTGCAACACGTACTTTTAAAGTGCGTTGCATGTAATCTTTATCGTTAAGTGCAGAGATTGCATGATTCACATCATTACTTGCCATAACAACAAATCCAAAGCCTCTTCTTTTACCAGTACGTTTGTCTTTCATTAAGCGTACTGCAAATACTTCACCATGCTCTGAGAATAATTCACGTACATGTGATTCGTTCGCTTTGTATGGAAGGTTACCCACATAAAGTGTTTTGGTTGAAGCCTTAGGTTCAGAATCTGATTTTGAGTCGGTGCTTGAAAAGTTAACAACAAAAGCGGAAGCCAAGACACCAAGGATAAAGGTAATTGCAGGCGATATATCTACCTGAGAGAAAACAATGCCGCCTAATACAGCCAGTGCGACAATTAACAACATCGATTTTTTTGAGTTCATATCGGAATACTACATATTAATAAACGAAATAGACGCATCTACCATTAACAAAATAGACACATGAATCTTACGTTCATGGCTTCCATTTTTCCAATGTATTGCTGTGATACGTCTCAAATGTTTAGTTTTTATTCGAAAAATGCGAATCTGGTGGTTTTTTAGGCGAACAAAACTTTTATTTCAAAAAGCCCTTGTGCTCCATCTCAATCTCTCTATAATGCCGCCTCACCGACACGGAGTGAGACGAAAGTCACACAGCGAAATCGGTAGAGAAAAAGAGTTTGAAAATAACCCTTGACTCTCAAAGTGGTGCAGGTATAGTACGCACCCCTAGCGACTGAGATGTGAATCACAAAACGCTAGCGCTCTTTAACAATTTAAACCTATCAATCTGTGTGGGCACTCGTTGATGAATATCAAAACGTTTTATCCTTTGGATAAAACAGTTACTTCGGTAACACAATGATTTCAATGAACTGAGTGACCAATACGTTTAACTACTTGTAGTTATTCGGCACAGTCAATTCATTACCATTCTGTTCCTATTTATTTAAGAAGAGAGGGGTA
>NZ_VTXG01000033.1:0-51281 GCF_013114515.1 Vibrio sp. AIC-3
ACCCGAAGGATTGTTAGTGTCGTTTCCGCTCGACTTGCATGTGTTAGGCCTGCCGCCAGCGTTCAATCTGAGCCATGATCAAACTCTTCAATTTAAGATTTTGTCGGCTCAATGAATACTGACTTCAAAACTACAAAAAGTAATTCTAAAGCTATTACCTTTCCAACAGAAAGATAATGAATTGACTGTGCCAAATACCTTCTTTCTACAAGAGAAAGTAGTTATTCGTATTGGTCACTCAGTTCATTGAAACCAAATTTGATTCCGAGGAATCTGTTTTACTTCTCTTTAAAAAAGGGAAGATAAAACGTTTTGATATTCATCAACGAGTGCCCACACAGATTGATAGGTTTAAATTATTAAAGAGCTTCTCTTCGTTGTGACTTACATCACTTCGGAAGAGGCGGCCATTCTAGCGATTTAATTCTCAGTGTCAAACACTTATTTGGAATTAATTCCTACTTTCTAAAAGTAGAAGCGAATTATCGCTTAAAGCTAGTTGCCTTACTAACATTCTGTGCTGAAGCCTTGTGGCGTCTGCCGTGTCAGTGAGGCGGCATTATAGAGATGTTCCTCACATTGGCAAGTGTTTATTAAAGGAAAATGTAAAAATAACGGTTAGATGACGAATAAACACTCAAAGCCTTATTTGTGCAAGTTTAACTACAAAGTACTTACAGAATAACCACAGACTTATCCACAATTGCTCTAATTTTCACCCTAGAAAACAAAAAAGCTGCCTTATGGCAGCTTTTTAAATGGCAATGAGTCTAAATCCCAGAGCCATATTGCTCTCCATCGTCTTCATGGAGACCACATTCTCGTTTTAGACCATTAAAACGGGTTTCTTCTTCAGTCATACCCGGTTCCCATTTCTTAGTAGTATGAGTATCTCCAACAGAAAGGTACCCCTGCTCACGAAGTGGGTGATAACTGAGACCATGCTCTTCTAAGTAATAATGAACATCTTTATTTGTCCAATCAATTACTGGCAAGAACTTAAACACACCATTTTGGATAGATAAGATAGGCAAGTTTGCACGCGATTGAGATTGCTCTCTTCTCAACCCAGAAAACCATGTCCCAGCCTCGAGCTCATCCAACGCTCTTCTCATCGGTTCAACTTTATTAAGCTTGTTGTACTTCTCTATCCCTTCTAGACCTTGCTCCCACAATTTCCCATATTGCGCTTCTTGCCAATTAGGGCTCTGTTGGGCGCGAAAGACTTGAAGGTTTAGAGTCAACTTCTGACTTAACTCATCAATAAAGCGATAGGTCTCCGGAAATAGATACCCTGTGTCAGTCAAAATAACCGGAATATCTGGTTTTGCTTGGGTCACTAGGTGCAACATCAATGCTGCTTGGATTCCGAAACTAGAAGACACAACATGTGTCCCTTCTAAATTATCTAAAGCCCACTTAACTCTTTCTAATGCGGTTAGCTGCTCTAACTCTGCGTTGATTTGTCCAAGACGAAGTATTTGCTCCGTCTTAGTCAATGCGAGTAGCTCTGCTAACTTCAGTTTTGAAGCGACAGAATTATGCATGCAGATCCCTCTTGGAAATGATCACCTCTTCGATGATGCCAGCTCGGATTGTAAAATCACCGAACCCTTCTTTGTCGTTGCGTTCTGTAGCCCAACGTCCCACCAGCGCATCAATCTCTTCTAAGATCTGAGCTGATGTGATGTTCTCTTTATACATCTTAGGGATACGAGTTCCGGCTTTGTTGCCACCTAAGTGCATGTTGTAACGCCCCGGAGCCTTGCCGACTAAACCAAGCTCAGCCAACATTGCACGACCACAACCGTTTGGACAACCTGTGATTCGAAGGATGATGTTATCTTCTTCTGGTAATCCATGTTTCTTCAGAATGTCTTCAACATCCGTTACAAACTCAGGAAGAAAACGCTCAGCTTCAGCCATTGCTAAAGGACATGTTGGGAATGCCACACAAGCCATTGAGTTTTTACGCTGCTCGGAAACGGCATCATCCATCAGACCGTATTGACGTGCCAGCTTTTCAATTTTTGCCTTTTGGCTCTTAGGTACACCTGCAACAATTAGGTTTTGGTTCGCTGTCATGCGGAAGTCACCTTTGTGGATCTTCGCTATTTCAGCAACACCTGTTTTCAGAGCTTTACCCGGAAAATCAAGTAAACGACCATTCTCGATGAATAACGCCAAGTGGTGCTTACCATCAATGCCTTCCGCCCAACCAATGCGATCACCACGGCCAGTAAACTCATAAGGACGGCTTTCAGAAAATTCTACGCCTGCACGCTTTTCTACTTCTGCTTTGAATACATCAATACCAACACGGTCTAGTGTGTATTTGGTTTTTGCATTCTTACGGTTTGAACGGTTACCCCAGTCACGCTGAGTCGTTACCACCGCCGCTGCTACATCTAACGTTTTATCTAATGGCACAAAACCAAAGTCGTCAGCTTTACGTGCATAAGTAGAGGTATCACCATGTGTCATAGCAAGACCGCCACCGACTAACACATTAAAGCCCACCAGCTTTCCGTCTTCAGCAATAGCAACAAAGTTAAGATCGTTAGCATGGACGTCCACATCATTTTGCGGAGGAATGACAACCGTCGTCTTGAACTTACGCGGTAGGTAGTTGCTACCAAGGATAGGTTCTTCATCCGTTGTTTCTAGTTTTTCACCATCTAACCAGATTTCTGCATAAGCACGAGTCTTCGGTAATAGATGTTCACTGATCTTTTTCGCCCACTCGTAAGCTTCTTGATGAAGTTCAGATTCAACTGGGTTTGTCGTACACAGAACATTTCGGTTTACATCACCCGCTGTCGCAATGGAATCAATGCCAATGTTATTGAGCGTTTGGTGCATCAACTTAATGTTCGGCTTCAACACACCGTGGAACTGAAACGTTTGACGTGTTGTTAGACGAATTGAACCGTAAGAGGTGCTTTCGTCTGCGAACTTATCAATCGCCAACCACTGCTTTGGAGTGATGATGCCACCAGGCATACGCGCACGAAGCATTACGTTGTGTAACGGTTCGAGCTTTTGCTTGGTACGTTCGTTACGAATATCACGGTCGTCTTGTTGATACATACCGTGGAAACGAATCAACTGGAAGTTATCAGCAGTAAAGCCACCTGTTATGCGGTCTTGGAGATCTTGTTCAATCGTACCGCGTAGGTTATTACTTTCACGCTTAAGACGCTCATTGTCAGCCAAAGGTCCAAGTACTTGACCTAGCACTTCTTGCTCTATTACTTGCTTGCTCATTAGTACACATCCCTTTGGTAACGTTTCGCTTTACGTAAATCATTAATATATTGTTCAGCTTGCTCGCGGCTCTGGTTGCCATGCTTTTCCGCTATCGAAACTAACGCTTCATGAACATCTTTAGCCATTCGAGTCGCATCGCCACAGACATAGAGGTACGCGCCCTCTTGCAGCCATTGCCACACCTGCTCTGCTTGTTCGATTAAACGGTCCTGAACATAAACCTTTTCTTTTTGGTCACGGCTAAAGGCAACATCGAGCTTAGTTAGCGCGCCAGACTTGAGGTACTTTTGCCATTCAACTTGGTATAAGAAATCTTGAGTAAAGGTACGGTCACCAAAGAACAACCAGCTTTTTCCTTCAGCATCATTGTTTTCACGCTCTTGAACAAAACTGCGGAACGGTGCGATACCGGTACCCGGGCCGACCATGATGATTGGTGTATTGTCGTCTTGTGGTAGCTTGAAGTTATTGTTGTTCTCTACAAACACCTTCACTTCACCACCCTCTTCAAGACGTTGAGCTAAGAAGCTAGAAGCTCCGCCTAAACGAGACTCTTCGCCTTTTTGGTATTCAACCAAACCAACCGTCAAGTGAACTTCTTCATCTACTTCTGCTTGGCTTGATGCAATAGAATAGAGACGCGGTGTCAGCTTACGTAACAGGCCAATTAACTCATCAGCCGATAGCTTAGTTTTCTTCTCAGCTAAAACATCGACAACTTGAGTATTACCCGCGTATTCACGAAGCTTGTCTTTATCTTCCACCAGCTTGATTAACTTCTTGCTGCCCGATAACTCAGCAAACTTAGTCACAAGTTGAGGGTTTGAAGTGGTAATCTCAAATTTACTCACTAGCGCACTATGGATAGATAGATTCTCACCATCGACATCGACACTTTCGATACCCGATAACCCAACCTTAGAAAGAATCTGATTTGCGAGTTCTGAACTGTTTTCATACCATACGCCTAGCGCATCGCCGGGTTGGTAGGTAATGCCCGACTCATCAAGATCAATCTCGATATGACGAACATCTTTACCCGAGTCACGACCCGTGATCTTTTGACTGGTTAATAGTGTCGCTGTATATGGATTTTGTTTGGTGTATTGCGAATGACCGGCAGCTGCTTGGCCTACTGGTAACTGAACGATATCAGCCTCGGCACCTGTCGATAGCGTTTCTTGAACTTGTGATAACGCTTTAGCGCGCCATTCCGTTGCTGACTCTTCGTAATCAACATCACAATCAAGGCGATCGACAAACGATTTCGCACCAAGCTTAGCGAGGAAGTTATCGAAGTCTTTAGCCGTTTGGCAGAAGAACTCATAGCTTGAGTCACCTAAACCAATCACACCGTATTGTAGGTTTGATAATTTTGGCGCTTTCTTCGATTGAAGGAATTCATGCAACTCAATCGCGTTATCAGGGGCTTCGCCCTCACCATTGGTTGAAGCGACGAAAATGACGTGTGTCTCTTTGGCTAGGTTCTTACCTTTATAATCACTCGCATCGAAAAGCTCGACGGCGATACCTAAGGCTTTTGCTTCTGCCTCTAGCGATTCAGCGACGCCTTTAGCATTACCGGTTTGAGAAGCGAAGATAATGCTGAGCTTACCCGCTGGCTTAGCCGCTACTGCAGCGGCCGCTTGAGCGATTGGCGCAGCAGCACCGACAGGCTGAGCTTGGCTCACTCCCCAAAGGTAACCACTGACCCATGCCAGTTGTTGTGAAGACAGTTCAGAAACAGTTTGCTGAAGATGACCCAATTGTTGGTCATTAAGTGGTGCTGCTAGCCCAGGTAACTCATTAGCCCCAGACTGTGCATTATTATTTTGTGAAGACTCTTTCTTATTTAAAGACATGGTCACGACATCCCTAATCATTGCGTGACGATAGATTAACCACTCCTTTTAATAACAAGAAAGAATAGAAAAGTATGTTTTATAACTTTTTGGAAGTAAAAACCGATTGAAACGTAAATTGTCTTACTGGTTTTCAATGCGTACTTGCTGAAAGCCAACCGCCATTGCCGATTTAGATGCCAAGTCTAAATCCGCGTAATGACATTCTTCACCATGAACATCAGTAAGCAGAACGAAGCCACCCCCCATATGGCGAAACTCCACAACCCAAGACCCTTCTTGAATTGAGGGCTCTATGATCGCTTCAACTAACAGGTTTTCTCTATATAAATTTCTCAATTCATTGAGTGTCATATTCCATCCCTTGCTTTGACCTCACTACATAGACCTTATAAGAATAGACGCAAATTGGCTCTCTGTATTAAGGATGGTCGAAAGTGATGAATGTGCTAACTAATTCCAGAAAGATATATACTCAAGTAACCAATAGATATAAAAAACGCCACTTAATAAAGTGGCGTTCTTAAAATTCGCTCTAAATTTGCTTTATATGGCCTAGAAGCGCACTTCAGCACCAGCAAACCAGCCATCGACCATAACAAAGCTCTTACCTAGTTCTGAGCTAAAGAACTCATCCGAATCTAAATCGATAACACGGTAACCACCACGCAGGGCAATTTCAGATTCTGATACAGGGATTCGGTACTGAACACCCGCCATCAAGTCAGTGCTCTTAATACCACTGCTATCACCGAACTCCATCGTACCAATGATATCGAAGTTGGTGTCCGGCACATTGATCTCTGCGTTACCGTAGAAGCTCCACGTGAACTCATCAAACGTCGATGTTTTCGCACCTGTTGCTTTTGGTTCAATGTAATTCGAGTTTGAGTATTGAGTAAACGCCACACCCGCATCGAAGTTCATCAGCTTGTGATCTAACAACGTGTAATAGAAGGTGTAATCGTACTTATCGAAAGCCAATGAATCTGCATCAACAGAAGTATAGCGAAAGCTAGCGTTTGGTAGCATCGGGGCATTATGCTCAAATGCGAAATACAACGAAGGTGAGTTAGAGTCATCATCTTGTCTAACTTCGTTTAGCTTTGTACTTCCCCACCACATATCGGCACCGACTTTAGCCGTGTAAGAAAACTCTTCTTCAGCAGACACTGCCGAGCTTAAAGATAGCATTCCCACTAAAGCAATTAATGGCATTTTATTCATTTGAGATAGCTCCAATTCCATATCGTTGTGCTAATTGTATGCACATTCATAGATTATTGGGGAAAATTCTATCACACATCTTAAATTCTCAAACGATAAACCGCTGACGATCAAAGATTTGACGACACCATGACCTTAGTAACGTCTTTGGTTAGAACTGTGTACAAAGTTTTTGAAAAACCACACACCGATTGCAATCACGATCAACCAAGGCAGTAACTTAAACACGACCCCCATCATACCTAAGACCAACATGACTAATAACGCTACTCCGGTTGCAGCCAATACCGTCATAAACGTGATACCAGTGACAAGTAGAGTTGCGACGAAAATAAGAACAAAGATTAATTCAAACATAATGGTCTCCCTAATGAGTTAATGACCTATCTTTCCTACTTTCTAACATTGCAGCTTCCATACCAAGTGTGCCAAACCAATAAAACCCTTATTTATCAGATAAATAAAAAGCCACACATCTTCATGCGTGGCTTTTCAGAAACTTACAGTGGTAAATTTAGCCTCTAGTGGCGAATTTAACCTTAAGTTTTTAACTTAGAGGGAGCTTAAACATTTAGCTCTTTAGGGATCTTAGCCAATGCTGTTTGCATCACTTCAATACCTGCACCTTTCTTATGTGCGTTTTCACTGATGTAGCGACGCCATTGTCTTGCACCAGGCATGCTTTGAAACAAACCAAGCATGTGACGAGAGATGTGACCTAAACTTGCGCCATTTGAAAGTTCACGCTCGATGTACGGGTACATCTCTTCGACAACCTGTGAGCGCTTCTTAATTGGTGTGTCTAAACCAAAGATCTGTTGATCAACTTCAGCCAAAATAAATGGGCTATGGTAAGCCTCACGACCAATCATCACACCATCAAGGTGTTGCAAGTGCTCCTTAGTTTGCTCAAGAGTCGTAATGCCACCATTCACGGCAATCACCAGATCAGAGAAATCTTTCTTGATTTGGTATGCACGATCGTAATCTAGCGGTGGGATCTCACGGTTCTCTTTCGGGCTAAGGCCACTCAACCACGCTTTACGCGCGTGAATAGTAAATTGCTCACAGCCACCTTTTTCAGAAACCGTCGAAACAAACTTAGTTAGAAACTCATAAGAGTCTTGCTCATCGATACCGATACGCGTTTTCACGGTAATTGGAATATCAGTGACTTCTTTCATCGCTGAAACACAATCTGCCACCAACTCGGGCTCAGCCATCAAGCATGCACCAAATCGACCATTCTGAACTCGGTCTGAAGGGCAACCTACGTTAAGATTCACTTCATCATAACCGCGTTCACCAGCAAGCTTGGCACAAGCAGCAAGATCAACCGGGTTTGAACCACCGAGTTGAAGTGCAAGAGGATGTTCTTGCTCGTTATATTCTAGGAAGTCGCCCTTACCATGTAAGATCGCGCCCGTTGTTACCATTTCCGTGTACAGAAGAGTCTGCTGAGAAAGCAAACGGTGAAAGTAACGACAGTGGCGGTCAGTCCAATCGAGCATGGGTGCAACAGAAAGTCGGTTACTAGCGTATTTACTGGTTTTATTAGTGTTTGTCATGATTCAGTCTCAATTAATACTGTACAAACATACAGTGAATTACCTAGAATTAAACGGAATTACTTCCTGTAGTACCCCTCAAGTACCCCTTTAGGAGTTGGACAATGGCAAGTTATACCATCGAGACCAGAAAGCTAAAAAGCGGTGAACCAAGGTTCAAGGTAACAATCATCGTTAAAAAGAATTCGCGCATTATACACAGGGAAAGCAAAACTCTAAAAAAGAAAGCACTCGCTAAAGCTTTCGGTAAAAAAAGGGTAGCTGAACTAGAGGCTCAAGGGGTACTCAATCAGCCAAAAACAGTCCCCCTTTCGGTACTCCTCGATTTGTTCATGGCCGAGCGTGACCTTTGGGACAATACAGGCCGAACAAAACGCTATGTGATTAAGATGCTTAGAGATTGCGATATCGCCCAAGTTGAGAGTAATCAGCTACGAACTAGCGACTTAATCGAGCACTGTAAAAACCGAAGAGGCGCAGGAGCCAAACCCGCAACGATTTATCATGATATTGCTTACCTACGTTCTGTAATGAAAAAATCTAAGCCTGTCTTCAACATCGACACCAATCACCAGATATTTGATGAAGCCGTACCCGTTCTGATTGATATGGGGTTAGTCGGTAAGAGCCAGAAACGAACACGCCGCCCAACTTCCGAAGAATTGAAACGCTTAAAGCTTGGGTTAGAACAACGTGAATCTTTCCGGCCAAACGGCACAACTCGAATCCCATTCACTGACATTCTAGAGTTCAGCATTCTTACTTGTATGCGAATTGGTGAAGTGTGCAAACTGCGTTGGGAAGACCTCAACCAAGAACATAAAACAATACTCGTTAGAGATAGAAAAGACCCAAGGAAGAAAGAAGGTAATCACATGATTGTGCCGTTGCTTGGTGAGTCATTTGAGATCGCACTAAAGCAACCAAACAAAGGCGAACTTATTTTCCCATACAACTCACGAAGTGTTAGCGCAGGCTTTCAAAGAGTAAGGAACGAATTGGGTATTGAGGATTTGAGGTATCACGACCTAAGAAGAGAGGGTGCAAGTCGCTTGTTTGAAAAGGGCTACTCAATTGAAGAAGTAGCCCAAGTAACAGGTCATAGGAATTTGAATATTTTATGGCAGGTATATACGCAATTGTTCCCGCAAAATTTACACAAGAAAACTAAAGTTTAGTTACTCTCTTGATTTCTTGTCGCTACAAATTTGAGTAGCTCTATACCTTCATCGGTTATCTGGCCATCAGTATCAATTATTTCTAAAGAATGATGGCCATCAGAATACAAACATCTAATACCAGTTAAAGCTCCACCGTTAAGGCCAAAAACCAAGCCACTGTGGATCCGGTTAACTACCACTCTAAAAAAAGTTTTGATTTCACTATAAGGCATAGACAAAGTCTGTTCTGCACCAATAACATCGTTAACGATCGTTTGAAGTATAAATACTTTAGGCGGGCTAATCTCGACACCTTTGTAATCCAATGCATCAGGAAACTCAGGCTTCTTATCAATAGTAGGGTTGTTCATTTCCACTTTAGCCCCCTTAATAGCGGTGACAACAGTGTCAACATCCATCACCACATCGTTATGAGTTTCTATGGAACACTCTCCCTCAGCGTGAATGTACTTACTCCCACCACTTGTAAAACTGTCACTGATCCGAATACCAAAATCATCTTGGTTACCATCATCAACATCGTAAAATCCAAAATATTCACGACATTCAGGACATCGACTAGGCCTTGTCGGGAGCAGCATAGTGATCTTTAGTCCGCAGTTCGAACAGTTGATAGGATATTTTTTCATTTACCTTTCCACATCAGTTTCATTGATTTTTATAACACCTTGAGTGGATGCCTTGGCAACGGCCTCGTAGTTCTTTATTTTTCCGCCATTAATTACTATTTCGCCACCAGTATCAGCTTCAAATGCTCTGGGGTTAGGCTCAGGCCTCAATCTTACAACGTTATCTGCTTTCGCGCTTAGTACCTGCTCTTGATACTCGAAGTAACGATTTACTACAATCACAGCAACTCCCAAAACCATGGTAAATATTGACAACCACACGGTAGTAGGAGATGCACTATATACATCAGACTTTGATGCTAGGTTAAGAGTGCTTCTTATCACATCCTCAACCAATGGATACCAAAATGGAGATGAGCTACCAGCAAGTCCTCCGGCAACCAAAGTGCTTCCGATCAAGTAAAATTGATTAGGCTTTATTGCTTTAATTAGCTTGATAAATGAATCCATTGTTATACCTCACTCGCCATAATATAAATTGCTTACCCGCGTATATGGTAGCATTTGTATATAATTCAAGCCTTGCCTACAACATTTACCAAATCAACTTAATCACGACGAGACCTCTACTTCGAACAAAGCACTCTCAGTTTGGGCTTTTACTTTCAAGTCGTGTCAAACGCTCATCCATCTTTTCCATCATCAAGCGCAGCCACTTAACATCGGTTTTGAGTGTGATACCCACACCGACACCGCTAGACAAGGCACTAACAACGGCGATTATTAATGTTTGATACTCTGCCATTACTTGAACTCATTGCGTAGGGTTTCCCATAGGCCAAATACTATTGGAGCACTTGCGCCAATAATGCCACCGAATTGAACACCGTCTGCCGATACGCTAGCAGTGATAAGTTCAGGGTGACCAGCTACCAAAGCAGCTCCCGCGCCAAGTAACGCTAAACCCTTTTTGGTTGATGGTTGGTCAAGGTCGATACCGATTTTTTCTAGTAAGCTTTTCATAATAATTTGCTCTGTCGTAAATACTTGATGGTGTAGGCGGCGAGAACGCCACCTACTACGGTAATAGCTATTTTTTTGTAGTCTTCTTTGGTCATGCCATGGCAACCCCTTCACGCGCCATGCTTAAACCGTAATAGCTCCCGACTTCTTTACGACTCATTGCATGTAATAGCTTAGCTAGCTGTTCGTTGTTGTTCACATCGACAACCTGATTACGACCGATGCCCGTCCACTCGCTAACGTGTTTGATGTATAGCTCGGTGTCGTTCTCCACTGACGGAGCGAAGCGGTTTATCATTTCGCTTAAGGTTTGAAAGCCTTGTCGTGAGTAGCTACGAAGAACACGCGCCCCCGCTCGAAAGCCATAAACCGGATGCTTGAACTCTTCGAAGCTTTTATCTAGGTCAAGTAGATGCTCACCATCCCACTGAGTGCGATCACCTTTGGACTCACGAATATTTAGCGGGTTGTTATTACGCACACCACGCGGCAGAGTTTTTCTATATGTCATGTAGGCTAGCCCCCCAATTATGAAGACGCTTGCGGCAATGATGGTTTTTGAGGCCATACCACATCTTCCGGATTAGTAAACGTTTGAGGGATATCGCGTAGAGCTTGGCGATACTGGCGAAATAAGGTTTCATCTACCCCCTGATCAATAGAGGTTTCCAAAAGCTTATCTGCTGCCTTTAATTTGGCATCACGAATAGCACGAACTTCAGTCCATCGAGTCATAGAAACAAGCTCAATAGTTGTAAATTCTTGAGTGACTTCATCCATAATTACTTACTCCAATTAACTGGTTTATCGTTAACTAGCGAAACAGGTGGGCGACCTTTACTAGATGTGTATTCACCATTAATACAAAATTGGCGAGTTGCTCCCGCTTGGTGTCGGGTGTCTACTTTCAGGGTTAAACGAGCAATTCCATTGTCATAACGCTGACCAATGTCACGAAGACTAATTGGAATAATCTGCCCTTCCATTTCTTTGGTGATAGCTATCTCACGATCACCTTTTGGTTGAGAAACAAAGAGACAAATACCACCGCGAGCAGTTGTTTTTTTAACTTCCAAATAACCGGAAACCGAATCATGAGAAGTTGAACCTGTGAAAACAAAATGCTCAACATAGCCACCATGATTCATGCCTCGGTGAGTTTGGTAAAACTCCACTCTGAACAAGTCACCACTACCAGTGCTATGGCCTACAAATTCAATCAAATTAAAATATGTAGGAGGGATTGTAGGATCAGCTACGTTTGGGTAATCGGGGTCTAAATTCGCATCTTTCTTGTAACCACCATTAGCAACTGTATGTTTGATGGTGTACATCTTCTTTCCTGCTACGTGATAAACGTTCACTCCGTTAATCACTTCCATCACGGCCTTAGTAACAGTGTTCATTTGGCCTTGATAACCGGATAGTTTCGAATTAAACGTATGGGTAAATCCACTCATTGCAGTATCAAAGCTGTTCTGCATCGTTCGAATAGCACCACCCTTGATGCTATCTAGTAGGTTTCGGGCTTCGGTCACCAGTTGCCCGATTGCCGTAAAATCACTCATTGAGTTCTTTCTCCATTTCTTCCGCTACGTTCTGCAGGCGTGGCAACGTATTAGCTGCAACACTGTCGGCCAGTTCGTGAACGTCATTATCTGAATTGAAAGCGTGGCGTTGTAATGAGACTACCGCCGAGCTTAGTGATACCTGATTGCTGTATACGCCGCGTATCATTTCCAACGCGTCTACCTGTTCAGGTTTTAGGTTCTTTAAGTGTTCGGTGAGCGGGTCGTATGTCACGACCGCTCGACGTGGCATGAAGTGGCTCATCGGTGAACCTCCATCAGTGCCAGTTTTAATGGTGTATTGCTGTTGTTATACGCCCACAGTTCACCGCCTCCCGTCAGTGTGATTCCTGCAGGTGCCGTGCGATCACCTAAAACGGGTAATCCCACTACAGCAGAAACATGCGAGTCACCGAGCATCGCCTCGGCTTCTGCATCACTGATGTTCTGAATAATCGCTTCTAGTCGTGTAACCGAAGCATTCACTAAACGAACTTTGTTGTTTGGCTGAATAAGAATGTGGTCACGGCTAATAAAGCGTTGTGCAATCTCTTGTCGGGTCGTGACAACTGATCGCACTTCACTGATAGCCATAGATTCAGCGAATTTCACTTGAGCAGGCGGTGTTGTTTTTAAGTCCTGCTTAGTTAGCTGATACACAACGCGGATAGGCGCAGTGTGCGGGTTAGATATCTCAAGCTCTTTAAAGCTTGAAACGTCTAACGTATCGCCTGCATCTACACGAATTTTTTCGCCGTTATCGCTTCGGACGTACAAATATTCCTGAGCTTCACGGACTATCAGTAAAAGAGCCGAACCGACACCAAAACGCTTTACTGCACTAGGTTCTAAAGTTATCGCTTTCATCTAGTCCCCCTTAAACGCAAGAGCAACGCCTGCGATAGCAAAAGAAATAGCAACAGCAATTGCCACCTTGCTGATATCACCAGAGCTACCCGTTTGACTGCGTGATGCGGTGTTTTCTGCCATAGCCAAAGCAGCTCGGGCGTTTTCTCCCGATTGTGCTGCCATAGACTTAATGGCTGACGTTGTATCCGCGCTGTTCGAGCGCATATTGTCTAACGCCTTTTCACTAGTTCGACGGCTGTTTTCTAACGCTTTCTCACCAAAGACAAACGCCTTAGATAACGATTCTTGACCGTTATCCAGTGCCGATTTCAACGAGTCTTTATTTGCCTTAATCGAGTCAGAGGCAATCTGGCCGTTTAACTTGAGCGCCTCTTTGCTGACGTTCTCGTTTGACTTGATCGCATCACGACCAAAATCAAACGACTCATCCACCGCATGTTCATTAGCGCGGAGTGCATCCGAACCTAAACGCGCTGCTTTATCCATTGCGGCACTATTGCTATCCATTGCCCGTTTCGCTATTTCTGACGCGGCTTTTACTGAGCCGTGATCAGTCATAGATATATTGCCAACGTTGCCATTTATGCCAGAGAGAACGACACCAAGGTTATCCCCACTAATGGCACTGGTGCCGCTCGTGTTCGTGGTGTTGGTTACGTTCTTACTTGAACTGCTACCACCTCCGCCCATTAGTCATTCTCCAAAACAAGGGATAAAACAGACTCACGGCCTGACTTACCCGAAACCGAAAAACCGAAACGCTCAAGTATTCGCACCATGCCACGGCGAACCGTGTGATATTTGATTGAGCGATACCCTTGAGATTTCACTGCTTCAATGATGCAAGGTGCAGCTTTCACTAGCCCCTTACCTGTCATTGCTAGAATCAAATAATCATTGTCACTGGTGACGAAGCCTACAAAGCGAACCGAAACGCCTACCCCTTTCAAGTGATAAAAACTGGCTCGTTTTGTTTTCACCGCATCACAGCAAAAATCAAATTCAGCCTTAGCTTGTGACACCCCATTGAACGCGGATTTAATTAGCGAAAACTGAGCGGCAATATCTGCGCGAGTGGGTCTAATCAACATAAAATTCATTTCTTAAACGCCACCCACGCAATGCCAACAGCTAACAACACAAACGGTATGTTTTGCGCAAGCTTTTGCCCCGCACTACCACCAAAGTTGATCGCACCATTTCGAATCCCGCCAATTGAATTGGTGCCCGTTGCTTCACTTGGTCCAGCTGCGCCGCCTCCGGCACTGATTGGCATAGAACCGCCTGCACTCAAACCACCACCGATACCTGGTATCATTTGTTCCCCTTAATGACTCGATAAGTCACATAGCAACCGCCACCAATGGCACCGATTTTTAATAGCTTGGTTGCGCTACTTCCAGACCAGAAACCCGCACCAAAACCAAGACCACCCGCTAACAGAGGAAGAACCACAATTAATGGCATAACTCTTCCTCCTGTTAGTTTTTCAAAACCACGATAAGACCAAGTAAAAGCACCGCAGCACCAATACCACCGCCCACATACAAAAGGGTTTTGTCGTTACTTTGTAGAGAGGAACCCGTAACCGCGTTGCCGTGGTTATCTTTCACTGTCTGTTGTGGCTGTTGCGTTGTGCCTGCATTTTTCGATGAGTCGTCTTTGGTCGCGACATCAATCAAGTTGCCCATTCCCTCGCCAACGTCATCAAGCAGACCAGAACCGAAGTCCGTTAAGTCATCCCAAAAAGCCAATAGTCACCCCCTACACTAAGTCAGGGCGAACAACGAGCACCGACTCAACAATGATTGGAATTGAGCCAACAGGCTTATTGGTTTTCACCGTAAATTTCAGCTCTGAACCATGCGCCGTAGGAAACAGCTCATCGATATAAAAGCCGCGCATGATTGGGTCAAAGTGGTAACAACCCGCCTGCCAAAAACGGCGGTTTCGTTTGGCGCGCATATCTTCAAGCGCACGGCTTGAATCATGCACTTTCACGAAATCACGATAGATTTGTAGAGAGTGGATTTGATCACTCATGAAGTGCATGCGGCGCACTAAATGAAGAGGGCCAGAAACGAGATCAAGAAACTCATTTTCTGTTGAGCTTGCTTGCATCGTCTGCTTTTTGATTTGTGGGATAACAACACGAGCAGGCTGACGCGCTGACACTGTTGCCCACGCTTGAAGCTTGATAGCAGGCGCGTTGTCTTGAGTAGAATCTGCAATCTCAACTTCCAGAGTGATATTGTCACCTGCTTCAGTCACAAGACCCGTGTAACGAACCCCGTTCTTAGTTTTTGCAGAAATATCAGCTAATGGAATTGTGAAAAAACCATCCGTTTGAGCAAGACCTTTGTACGCTTCAATCTTTTTAATCAGCTCACCATCAAGAACGATAATTTCATCCGCATTCAAGCTGATGGTTACGCGTCGAAGTTGAGCCGCACTAAGATTGGTTTCGAGAAAAATCTCATCGTACGTAGGACCAATCGGGATGGTTAACGTAGCTTTCTCACCGTAGCCCGTACCCGTAAAAGAGTTCAGTTTAGTTGGAGTAGACATAGTAACTAACTCCCTTAACCGATTTGGTCTTCAACAGCATCAACGTTGTTTGAAGCCCAAACAACACCCGCTGCCACAATGCCTGCTAGCACAGCAATGACTGCTAATTTTTTTGGTGTAAAACCTGCCATTTGTTTTCCTATAAAAAAGACCGCCCAACATTGGACGGCCTTTACTTAAACAAATGATTTGGTTTGGATTCCTAATACTTATTTGGTTTAGGTTTGGTTTAAATGAGACTTGAATCACAAACTACCACCGGATAACGCCCTTTTTGAATGCTTTCCCGTCTTGCAGTAGATACTCAAGCGGGTCGAGTTGCTCGATCGCATCAGCAGGGATTCCGGTCATTTTTTCCAAATAGGTCGCACTGGCTTTGGTCTTTTGCATCATCACACAAGCATGCTGACAGTTATCAATAATGGTCTTCGAGACTTCCTGACCACGTTGAAACAGGTTGATAGTGTGTAGGTTAAACTTCCTGCCTAAGCGCAATATCTTTCCATGATAGCCAACTGCTTTACCTGCATTTTCACTATGCTCGGCCACCTCTTCACAAATAATTTTTAATGGCTTGGTGTGCTTTCCGTTCCCCATAGCCCAAACGACCTGACAAAACTTATCGAAGTCCTTTGATGTGGTTTCATGAGTTGGTTGATACGCAATCTTAAAGCCCTGCTTTGTTTTGCGCCCTGCAATCAGTGCGGCGGCAAACTCCTTAATACTGGAATAACCACGCACCACTCGCCCTGCTAGCTTTCCGCTGTAGTCGCCCATTGGATCAAACATGGCTACTTGGTCGGTAGATTTGATAAACAGCTTTTTGGCGGCAGAGGTTTTACCGCTGCCGCTCATACCAACCGCAAACACGTGACCATTCTTAAGGGCATTATTTGGGTTAATTGGTTGCATTTATTGCACTTCCTCTTTTCCCTCTGATTCCGTCTCTTGAGGGTTTACCTCTTTCGCTTCATCAATCGCTTTAAGGGTTCGGATTTGGTTAAACGAAGTAAAACCGAGTGCGCCAGCTGCGATCACAAATGACAGTTCTTCTTTGTAATGAGCTAACCACGGTGGAAGTTCACCGCCATATTTAACGAACAACGGAGCGGCTGCACTTGCAACGCTTTGAGCTTGTTCAGCATCAAAAGAAAATTCTTGGTGACCGAATTGTTTTAGCATTTGCTCTGTCACGCCAAGAACCGCACTTGCCGTTGCTTCGCCTGCCAATAGTGCTGCTTGTTTAGCATCGGTTTTTTGTTCGGATTGGGAAGGGTCGAAATCTTCTTCGCCAAGTTCGGCCAACAAAGCAAGCTCTTCACTTTCGTCATGCTGCTCTAGTTCTTCAATTTCGATTTGGTCTAGTTGTTCTGTTTGTTCCATTTACGCCACCACTTTTATTGTTTTGATTACACCACCGAAGAACAAGCCAAGCACCGCACCAATACCAACGCATTTAACGGTTGTTATTGGCTTTGGCTCAGTCTCATTTTTTGGTTTAGATTCCGTTTCTTTTTCCGGTTCAATTGCCATTGGTTGTGCTTCCACAACAGGGTTATTGATTGCTTCGATATCTGCCTGAACTTCTTCCAAGGATTTAAACGCTTTCATTTCGGCTTGAGCCGCTTTGCCCGTTCGCGTATCAGGCCCACATTCACAACGGCCATGAACAAACGCCGCGCGTTTTCCTTTGCCTTGCTTAATCGCTTTCGGTTGTGAGCAAGTTCGGCATTGCACATAACCTAATATTTGGGTTTCATTTTCCATTAGCTGTTTTCCTTTTCTAATGCGTCTAGACGTTGATTAAAGGCTTTAAAAAGCCAGATAGTTTTCACTAACCAAGGTTTGATAAAACCAAATCCCATTGGGGGCTTATATGCTTGCGATTCCGAATCCATTTCATTAAGCAAACGGGTTGTTTCGCTTTGCAGTGTTTTTTCCGTCATTGGATTACCTGTTGTTGATAATATTGCTCTACTTCGTTCATGGCCTGACCGAGTAGCTCTTGTTGAATTTCGTAAGGTGGTATTGGTGGCAAATCCTGATTGAGCAGACTTAACCAATTGGCCTGATTGACTTGCCAACGTTGAAAGGCTTGGCGGTAGCGGTCTTTTGCTTCAAGGCGTATATCATCTAAATACGCATCCTCAGTCGTCATACTCCAACCGCGAGCCCCTGCCGCCCACTCTAAAAATTGATTGGCCTTTTGCTCACAAGTCTCCCCCTCAAAACTGATAGAAAATTGATTATCCGAACTGGCAAATACGCCGCGACTGCTCAAGCGCTCTTTCTCTTCTCTAACTTCGCTACCGAGTTTTTTCATTAACCGATTGAGCTTGCCAACGGCATCAAACTTGCGTTGTTTTTTATTTATATCTGCGGCCTTTTTAGCCTCATTTAATTTGAGTTGCTTTCGAGCAATATCCCGCTTAATCGGTGCTTTCCATTGCTCTAATCGATACCCGCACTCTTTGATAATTCCCGTCATATTAGAAACATCGAAACTCGCGAGAGCCTCCCACTCAGGGGCGCGACTACAACGGGCGATGTTATAGCGATTACCTTTAATTAAACCTTGGTCAGCGTTGCTACCTTTCGCGGCATAACCGATCGCCTTGATCAGGTAACCCGCCGCCGCGTCTTTATGCTGAATGCGTTGAAGATTTGCCATGCCATGACCCCAAAGCCGTTCAACACGTTTTGCCCACCCTTGAAAATGTTCTTTTGGTACGTGGTAATTCAATAAAATATGAACGTGTGGATTCGGCTCACCGTTTTCATTCGCGGGGCATTCAGCAACCCAAACATAATGAAAGTCGAAAGGCTTTTTAGTTGCTCCGTGTAGCTCTTGGATATGCGTTCGAATCTGCTTGTTTTCGTCTTTCGTTCTCCAGATAGCTTTCAATGGTCGCCCTTGATTACCCTGCACAACCACTTTGTCAGTAAGTGAAAGCTCACCCACCTCTGATGGTTGATATTCAAAGCCGCGCTGATACATTTTTTTAAGGCCATCTAGAAAACGAGATACTTCTTTGCCTATGGTGGTTTGAATGGGGCAATACGCTAAACCCTCATCGGTCAGCGCTTCACCGCCGAACAAATGCTTTCGCTGTTCTTCGGTAAAAGTTAAGGTCAGAAACGTAGTAAAACCACCATGGCAAGTAGCGACATACGCCCCCGCCTCAAAGATTTTCTTAACTGCGTTTGAACTCAACTTTTCAGTGAAACGCTCACCCGTTGGTGATTGCGGCGCATCGCTTGGACTTGGGTGGTAAGTGACTTGCAATTTCACCTGTTGAGCCCACTCTCGCTTAAGCAAGTAAGCTCGACTTTGCCCTTTTGGGATGTAATCAAGACGATTTCGGTCTTTATCTCGCACCCATCCGACTTGTGGCGCATTTTGTTCAATTCCGTAGTGCTGTGACTCAACATGAACACTTTGGCTCTTTGAGCGCGGTTTTAGGCGGCGTGAGCGGGTAGTAAAGCGATCCAAGTGGCGTCTTTTGTCGTGTCGGACTTTGCCGCCCTTTGACAAGCCTAGTGTTCCCACGCCTACGGCGTGCGCTCCGCGCTTAGTTTTATTGAAATACTCAGGGGTGATTAACGTTAGTTTCCCGTCTTGAACTAACTGCCAAGTTTCCGCAGATTCTTTCGTTCTATGAAAGTGAACTTGCTCCATTGCATGCAGCTTGTTTTGCTCACTTTCCATCCAATCAGAATTTGGAGCACTAAAAAAACCGCTCTCGATAGCGGCTATATTTTTTTCAGTTGTCGCAACATCTTGCGCCAAAGCAGTTACATAGCCCACATCGTGTGGGCTCAAGATATTCGTTATTTCACGATCGCCTTGCGGCTCATATAAGTGATTCATTCTGTCACCAGTGACGGGTTATAAATGCTCTAAAGAAACGTACTTGCCTGACTTGGTATCTCGGAGGGTATTGAAAGTGAAATGACGAAACTCACAACATGCTTTTGCCAACATGTGAAACTCGCTTTCTCTATCTTCTGGAACCCATAACGTGATCTTCTTAAGCCCTTGTTCTTTCTTAGCTGCTTCATACTTCGCGTTACGACTCATATCACCACCCTGCACATGCACTTTCAGTGCACTGGTAATTCATCGGTCTTGGTTTTCTTTTGACGGGCTTCTTGATTCCATGTTTCTCACGCAGCTTTTGAAGAAACACCTGAGAACGCTGCAATTTTTTAGGGTCTGGGTTTTCCATGCCTGCCATATCTGGACAAGGTAGGTGGATAGGGTCAGATACTTTCATAGCAATCACCTACCCGTTGACTGAAAGCCAATCCTGCTTGGCTTCCGAGTGACGTTTATCGATGTAGGCTGCTAGGTCTTCTATCTTAATTAACGATGGGCTGCGTTCTGAATCGCGCAACTTGAAAGTAGGAACAGGAAAATCACAAGCTTTCGCTCTTTGCTCAGCTGTTCGTGAAGTGATTCCAAAAAACTCTTGGCTGACTTGTTTCAACTCGACCGTAGGGTTTCCGAAACGGGCTAATAACGCAAAGTTTGTATTCATAGCTCACCTATTAATCTATTATCTAAGCAACAAAATGAGACTCTAAGCGATTCAAAACCGTCCTAATCGTCCCTAAAGCGATTGAATAATATTAACGATGAGACGCTATTGCAACGCTTTTATTTTAATAGAGGTGCCCTTTGAAAACTATTGATGAACAAATCACAGAACTTAAGCAGCTAACAAAAACAGCAAAAATCACTGATTTATCAAAGGCTTTAGGTGTATCACCATCGACAGTTCGGACATGGCGATCACGCGAAAAAATACCTGAAAATATTTTTTTAAAAGCTGAAGAGATAGCACAAGAGCGAGACGGTTTTGGGACGCCAAAAGGATATGTCACTCTAAATTTTTACGATGTGGAAGTTAGTGCCGGACATGGTGCACTTGTAGAAAGGTATGAAGAATCGACTGAGATTGTCTTTAGTGAGAAATTCATTAGCAAAAGTATTGGTGTAAACCCTAATGAAGTTTTCTTGATGCCTGTTAGAGGCGACAGCATGGCTCCAACGTTAAAGAACCAAGCATTAGTGATGGTTCATAAGGTTGACGAGTTTTCTGGAGACGGTGTTTACGTTTTTCGTTTCGATGGCCAATTGATGGTTAAGAGACTCCAGTTCATGCCAAAAATAATCAAAGTGGTTAGCGATAACCCTACATACGAAAACTGGGAACTACTCAAAGATGATCTTAAAAATGAAGATTTTCAGATTATTGGCGAAGTGGTTTGGTCAGGACAAAGAATGTAACGCGTAGAAGTATTTATTGAGTGCGGTACTCCTATAGTACCCCTCAAACTAGCTCAGCCCTTGCTAAGGCTGCTTAATCAATCCAATCGAGCATTGGAGCGACAGACAATCTACATGAATGTGTCATGGTAAAGTACCCTGGTAGCGAGTCAAAAAAATATGCTGGAATACCCAGCAAAGGCAAGGTCGGCTATTGTAAATGCTATGCCCAGTTTGTGCTATATGAACTTTACCTCACATTTTTTATTTAAACCTATTCACCAGATCTCTAATTCAACCTCATTAATCAGTTATGCCTTGAGTCACACTGTCATTTTGAGTTACCTTGTCTTATTCAAAGTCGTGGGTCACAATACGCTCTGTACCTGACTTTAATAGAAATCATTGGCTCCCAAAACGTAGTAACCTAGAAATAAGGTTTGATTAGGGATGTCCGATTGAATGGTGAAAAATTTGGACCACACATTAATAGAGCAAGTTGAAGGGATATGCGCATCGCGAGGCGTTAGATTAACACCTCAAAGAAAGCGAGTGTTTGAGCTCATCCTCTCTAATAAAAAAGCCTCCAGTGCTTATGAATTATTAGAGCAGTTGAAAGTCAGTGAACCGCAAGCCAAGCCACCTACAGTATATCGCGCTTTGGATTTCTTGTTGGAACAAGGTTTCATTCACAGAGTTGAGTCAACCAATAGCTTCATATGCTGCTGCTCTTGCAATGCCAACAAACATTTCTCCCAACTACTGATCTGCGATAAATGTGGCACTGTGATAGAACTGCAGGACGATGCGCTTGTCACCCTACTCGCCAGTAACGCTGAGAAGCATGGCTTTCAATTGACGAATCATGTCATTGAATCGCATGGCATTTGCCAATCTTGCTCCTCCGAGATGAAAGAATAAGATTATAGAAGAACATTATGCGCGCTGAATTTGTAAACCCGTTTTTAGCTTCTTTGATGAACGTATTAAAAACGATGGCTTCTCTAGAATTGAAGCCACAAAAACCGAGAGTTAAGAAAGATGAAATCGCTCGTGGTGATGTATCCGGCCTAATTGGTATGGTGGGTACACAATCTCGTGGCTCTATGTCGATCACCTTTGATGAAGGTCTCGCTCTCGAAATCATGGAAAACATGCTTGGTGAACGACCAAACGGCCTCAACGAAGAAGTGACCGATATGGTGGGTGAAATCACTAACATGGTGACTGGCGGTGCGAAACGTATTCTTGCGGAAAGCGGTTTTGACTTCGATATGGCAACACCAATCGTGGTTTCCGGTAAAGGTCATACGATTCGTCACAAGTGTGATGGGGCAATCATCATCATGCCTTTCTCATCTCAATGGGGTAATGCTTTCATCGAGATCTGTTTCGAATAACAGCTGTTTATTTCTAGCAGTACTGAGTATCAACTCAAAGAAGGTTGGCATCATGCCAGCCTTTTTTATTACCTGCGATTTAACCAATGCTTGCTATACAGATACAAAAGCGCCAACCCGAAGGTTGGCGTTTTTTTGGTGCTATCAACTCAATTAAGCTTTAAGCGCTTTAAATGCGTTGATTAGACCGTTTGTTGAGCTGTCGTGAGACGTTACTTGAGCATCGTCAGCAAGCTCTGGAAGAATTTGGTTTGCTAGTTGCTTACCAAGTTCTACACCCCATTGGTCGAAGCTGAAGATGTTCCAGATAACGCCTTGAACGAAGATCTTGTGCTCGTACATCGCGATTAGGTTACCTAAAGAGCGAGGGTTGATTTGCTTAACAAGAATAGAGTTCGTTGGACGGTTACCTTCAAATACTTTGAAAGGTACAAGCTCAGCCACTTCTTCAGCTGTTTTGCCAGCCGCTAGGAATTCAGCTTCCACTGTCTCTTTTGTCTTACCGAATGCTAGTGCTTCAGTTTGAGCAAAGAAATTAGACATCAACTTCTGGTGGTGATCAGATGCTGGGTTGTGGCTGATAGCAGGAGCAATAAAGTCTGATGGGATCAGCTTAGTGCCTTGGTGAATCAGTTGGTAGAAAGCATGCTGACCGTTTGTACCAGGTTCGCCCCAGATGATAGGACCTGTTTGGTACTCTACCGGGTTGCCTTCACGGTCTACAAACTTACCGTTTGATTCCATGTTGCCTTGCTGGAAGTAAGCTGCAAAACGGTGCATGTACTGGTCGTAAGGTAGAATTGCTTCTGACTCAGCGCCGTGGAAGTTGTTATACCAAATACCGATAAGCGCAAGGATTACTGGAATGTTGCTTTCAAACTCAGTTGAAGCAAAGTGGTTATCCATCTCGTGAGCACCTTCTAGTAGCTCAACGAAGTTATCGAAGCCAACAGATAGTGAGATAGAAAGACCGATTGCAGACCATAGTGAGTAACGACCACCAACCCAGTCCCAGAATTCGAACATGTTGTCAGTATCAATACCAAACTCAGCGACCGCAGTTGCGTTAGTTGATAGTGCTGCGAAGTGTTTAGCTACGTGTGCGTTGTCACCCGCTTCAGCCAAGAACCAATCACGTGCAGAGTGCGCGTTAGTCATTGTTTCTTGAGTCGTGAATGTTTTAGATGCCACTAAGAATAGCGTTGTTTCTGGGTTAAGAGGCTTAAGTGTCTCAACGATGTGAGTGCCATCTACGTTAGAAACGAAGTGCATGTTTAGGCGAGTTTTGTATGGCGTTAGTGCTTCAGTCACCATGTATGGACCAAGATCCGAACCGCCGATACCGATGTTTACAACATCAGTGATCTCTTTACCTGTGTAACCTTTCCACTCACCAGAAACGATGCGGTGCGTGAACAGTTCCATTTTTGCTAGTACTGCGTTCACTGCTGGCATTACGTCTTTGCCATCAACCATTACTGGGTTGTCGCTACGGTTACGTAGAGCAGTGTGAAGTACTGAACGACCTTCAGTCTTGTTGATTGCATCACCGCCGAACATTGCTTCGATTGCAGACTTAACTTCAGTCTCGTTCGCAAGAGCAAATAGGTGCTGCATAGTTTCAGCATCGATAAGGTTCTTAGAGTAATCCACTAAGATGTCAGAACCGAAACGAGTAGAAAAGCTCTCGAAACGCTTTGCATCTTGAGCAAACAGCTCTTTCATATCCATATCTTGAGCAGACTCAAAATGTGCCGTTAGAGCTTTCCACGCTTGTGTTTGCGTTGGGTTGATATTTTTCAACATGGTATCTATCCCGATGTTACTGTAGGTTTTATTCTAAACGTCACCTGGGTGATGAATAGAACCCCCGATTAGGCGAAAGTTTATATTTTTCTGTGATGACCAAACCGCGTCACCACTGAAAGATTCTTTGTAATTTTTTTTCACGACGTATTATGCCGCATATGAAGAGCTGTACCTTGAGATAAATCAGGATTCGATTTCCTGATAGAGAGATCGATGCTGACTCAGGCTCTAACATAATTAAATGTGAGCGATAGCTGATAAATTCAAGTTCAAAAGATAGCGTTAAACCACTTTTTTTCCAAACACATTATAAAGGATGGCGTATGTGGATTCAGAAGACTATACACCTAAATGCAAGAAAGCGTGGATTTCATCTCATTACTGATGAAATTGAACAACAGATACACGATATCAATTCTCTATCTGTTGGTTTATTACATCTTTTTATCCAACATACCTCTGCCAGCCTCACGCTAAACGAGAACGCTGATCCTACCGTCCGTACCGATATGGAGTCGCACTTTAATAAGTTTGTCCCAGAGCGAGCGCCCTACTACAGACACACCTATGAAGGTGATGATGACATGCCTGCCCACATTAAAGCATCGACACTTGGCACCAGTGTGACAATACCAATTAGCAATGGTCGTTTAGCTTTAGGAACATGGCAGGGTATTTACTTAGGAGAGCACCGAGATTGTGGTGGAAGCCGAACTGTGATTGCTACGATGCAAGGTGAGTAGACTGCTTGAAAACAAGATCTCCTTAATAAAAACAATATCTTGTTAATAAAAAAGAGTGGTGTGTTTCCACGACCACTCTTATAAAAATAGTATTTGGCCTACTGTAGGCCGAAAGGTTTAGAAGGGCTGGTTTATCATAACCCTAAAGGTTCCTTCATCACCGCCTCGCGCTAATTCTGCACGAACAACAATGCCTTCCACTTGAAAACGAACCGCGCCGCCTAAGCTCCATTTCATATCGGTGTGCAATTCTTTGATATCGTACTCATCAGCCACACGCCCTACTTCGGCGAATGCGACCCATTGCCACCAAGGCAGGTCGTAGTAGTTGATCAGCGGAATATCACCGAGTGGCTGCCAGTCAGGAAGTACTCGGTACTCAGCAGAATAATGAACTGCAGAGCGACCGTGATAACGACCTCCGGTATAACCTCGTAAACGATACAAGCCACCCAATCGAGCTTGCTCCGTTTCTGGTGGGCGAGCACAATCTTGCCCAGAGCAGTTATCCCACGTTGGCGTGTCAGCGGTATAGAAATCGAATGCTAAAACTTGTTGATCGAATAAGTCCCCTAAAGGACCTAAAGCAAAGTACTGGCTATTTTGGAAGGTCCACTTAAGCCACAAGTCATCGTTAGACCAACTCTCTGCGCCAGTGGTGAACTCAAGGTTAGTGTGAGAACCTCTGGTCGGGTTGCGTGTGCTATCACGGTTATCCCAATCAAACGCCAAACTAAAGCCTGTTGCCTCCTCGGTATTATTTAAACCTTCCAACTCACGAGCAGTATAAAAAGGCGTAAATAGAATCGAACTGACACCCGATTCGATTGGCGAAGCAAAGCTCACATCTTTGATTGGCTGAAAAGCACCGAGTAAACCGTGTTCTGCAACGTTGCCCCAAGGTAGCAAATACTTAAACTCAAACTGATAGTTTTGCTCTAAGCCATCAGCAATGGTTTTGTCATCGATAGATGAATCATTATCGCCTTGAGAACCAATGTAATACGGGTTGTCGTTGAAGCGCGCTTGATACATCTGAGTGCTAAACAATACGTTCTCAGACAAGGCATAGTTAAAAGCCGATAGAAAACCGACGTAACTGTCTTTGTCTGAATAGAGTGCCATACCAAACAGAGCGGCTTGAGGTTGCCAAACACCCTTTGCGACACCCGCAACCCCAAAGGTGTTACCCATGGTTTCGGTGCTGAAGTAGAAAGGGACAAAAGCTGAATCTTTTTCTTCACTCGCAGCGGAAGAAGAAAAGCTGACACCGAGTAATGTCATTGCAGACATTAGCCAGTTTCGAGTCGTTCGCTTGAACATAATTTACTTATCAAGATCCATGATTACTTCACATATTCCATCGCAACACGCGAAGTCAGCTTAGTGACTAACTCGTAAGCGATAGTGCCGATATGTTCAGCCACTTCTTCTGAAGGTAAATCTTTACCCCACAGAGTCGCTTCATCGCCGACTTTATCTGCCGCATCAGGGCCTAGATCAACCGTTAGCATGTCCATTGATACACGTCCTGCGATCGGTACTTTTCGACCGTTAACGAACACTGGAGTGCCGTTAGGTGCAGTACGAGGATAACCATCACCATAACCAATCGCGATAACACCAACCTTGGTATCACGTTCACTGGTCCAGTTTCCGCCATAACCCACACTTTCACCGGCTTTCACATCGCGAACGGCAATTAGGTGTGAGGTCAGGGTCATCACAGGCAAAAATCCAAGCTCTTGCGCTGATTTATCAACAAACGGAGAGACACCGTAAGATATGATTCCCGGACGAACCCAATCAAGGTGGCTATCTGGCCAAGCGAGTAAACCCGCAGAGGCAGCAAGTGAACGCTCCCCTTCACAACCTTCAGTAAGCGACAAGAAAAGCTCTGTCTGTTCAACGGTGGTTGCTCTATCCAGTTCATCAGCACAACCGAAGTGGCTCATGTAACGTAGAGGTTTGGCAACATTCGCACATTGATGCAAACGCTCAACAAAGTTTTGGTATTGCTCAGGGCGAACACCTAATCGGTGCATACCACTGTCGACTTTTAGCCATACCACAACGGGTGTTTCCAAATCCGCATTCTCTAGCGCGCTTAATTGCTCTTCACAATGCACCACCGTTTGAATGTTATTGGTCACCAAGATTGGCAAATCGCCCGAAGAGTAAAATCCTTCCAGCAACAAAATAGGTTTAACAATGCCACCAGCACGAAGTTGTAACGCTTCTTCAATACGCGCCACACCAAAAGCATCAGAGCTTTTTGAATGCTTGGCTATATGCAGTAAGCCGTGTCCGTAGCCATTGGCTTTCACAACAGACATGACCTTGCACTGAGGAGCCTTCGACTTTATCTGGTTCAGGTTATGTTCGAGCGCGTTTAAGTCAATGCTCGCCGTCGCCGCTTTCATGTAAGTCATTAGCGATTACTCATCATCAAATGCAGGGCCTGCATAGTTATCAAATCGGGAGTGTTGGCCTTGGAACGTAAGACGAACCGAACCGATCGGACCGTTACGTTGCTTACCAAGGATGATCTCAGCAATGCCTTTCAAGGAACTATCTGGGTTATAAACCTCATCACGATAGATGAACATGATCAAATCGGCATCTTGCTCAATCGAACCTGATTCACGCAAATCCGAGTTTACTGGGCGCTTATCAGCACGTTGCTCTAAGGAACGGTTAAGCTGAGAAAGTGCCACAACCGGAACGTTGAGCTCTTTTGCTAACGCTTTCAATGAGCGAGAAATCTCGGCGATTTCAAGAGTACGGTTATCAGATAACGAAGGTACACGCATTAATTGAAGGTAATCTATCATGATCATAGAGATACCATCGTGTTCACGAGCGATACGTCGAGCACGAGAACGCACTTCTGTTGGCGTTAGACCCGAGCTGTCATCGATATACATATTCTTCTTATCCATCAGAATACCCATACTCGACGAGATACGAGCCCAATCTTCATCATCTAGCTGACCAGTACGAATCTTGGTTTGGTCTACGCGAGAAAGTGACGCAAGCATACGCATCATCAGCTGTTCGGCTGGCATCTCTAGCGAGAAGATTAAAACCGGTTTGTCTTGCTTCATCGCCGCGTTTTCACACAAGTTCATCGCAAATGTGGTTTTACCCATCGATGGACGAGCAGCAACAATAATTAAGTCAGAGCCTTGTAGACCTGCTGTTTTCTTGTTGAGGTCGTTGAAGCCAGTATCGACACCTGTCACACCATCTTGCGGCGTTTTGTATAGGATCTCGATACGTTCTAGCGTCTTCTCTAGAATGCTATCAACGTTTTGTGGACCTTCGTTTTCACTTGCACGGCCTTCGGCAATCGCGAAGACTTTACTTTCAGCAAGATCAACCAGCTCTTCCGAAGTACGACCTTGAGGGTCATAACCAGAATCAGCAATCTCATTCGCGACACCAATCAGGCTACGAACAAGTGCACGTTGCGCTACGATATCCGCATACGCATTGATGTTTGCGGCACTTGGTGTGTTTTTCGCTAAGTCAGCAAGGTAAGCAAAGCCACCCACTTCTTCAAGTTGCTCACGCAGCTCTAAATGTTCAGAGAGTGTAATAAGATCCAGAGGAGAACTTTCTTCAAGGATATCCTTTACCGCTTCAAAGATCAGACGGTGAGGACGGCTATAAAAGTCTTTGGCCACAACCTTTTCGGCAACTGTATCCCAGCGTTCGTTATCTAATAACAAACCGCCAATAACAGATTGCTCAGCTTCTAATGAATGTGGCGGGACCTTGATGGCGTCCACCTGATCGTTGGCTGATTTCTGACTTTTGGTATCCACTATGACTACACTCAATAACTAATAATGATCGTTCATTATACCCAAGAACATCCGTTTGTAATCCGATCCTATGAGTTTGTTTTATTCTTCAGGAAGAATTTACCTATTGCTGACGGAATTAACCAAGGGTAGCATTACGATCCTGCCATTCACTCACTGTATAACTAGAGGTATGCGTGTCCAAATTATTGGCTCTGAGCACTGGTCTTCTAAGCACTGGTCTCCTGAGCGCTCCGATGGCCTTAGCTGATGATGCTAAAGACTCTGTTGATGCAATCCTCGACTCTATAGTAGTTTCAGAACCTACTGCTGAGCCGATCGTCGTTGCACCGACACCTGAAGAAAAAGAGTTGGATATCGCACCGAGTGATACAAGTGATACAGAACTGCCGAGCCCGCTAAAAACGGAAGTCGAATTTGGATATCAGTCGCATACTGGTAACTTTGATTCACGAGCACTTAACGCACGCCTGAACGGTGAGTACACGGCTGGCCGTCATAGAACCAGTGGTGAATGGAAATACTACAACCTCTACAAAGATGGCGAAGAAGATAAAAGGCAATCGACTTACTCAGCTCAGAGTGACTACAAGTTAAGCCCTAAAACCTACCTTTACGGCAGTTTCAAAGGAGTCGACTCGAGATACAGTGCTTACTTTAAGGACTACACAATTTCGAGTGGTCTGGGTTACCAGTTTTCGAATACCGAAGAGTTTGTGTTGGAAGTCGAAGTGGGACCAGGTTTTCGTTACCAAGAACCGAACCTTGATGAGATTGATGATGATGACATCATCTTCCCAGAGATTGTTGAAGAGGCAATTTTCCGTGGCAACGTGAATACGTCATGGCAGGTGTTGAAGAATTTGCAGCTCAAGGCAGACGTGACGCTTGTCTCTGGTCACAGTAACCTAAAGTTTGATACTGAGTTAGAAGCCATCAACGATATTACTGACAATATCGCGCTGAAGATCGCTCACTCTCGCCAGTACCACGATAAAGTGCCTGAAGGCTTAAGCAAACAAGACTCTGTTCTATCGATCAACTTGCTCTTCCAGTTCTAATCTTAGGCCACCTCTAACCTTGAGAACAACTTGTTCAGCAATAACAGCTTATGGATCACCGTAAGCTTTTTACCTACTGTAGCCCTTCCTTGTACTTTCCTATATTCCAGACATAAAAAAACACCAGCCGAAGCTGGTGTTTAAAACTTTCAAAAGAAAGAATTCGTCTTGGTACTGAAATTACTCAGCTGCAACGATAGCGATTTTCGCAGTAGCAAAAACTTCAGAGTGAAGTTGGATGCTTACTTCGAATTCGCCGATGTTACGTAGAGCGCCTTCAGGTAGGCGTACTTCGCTCTTAGCTACTGCAACACCTGCCGCTGTAATAGCGTCAGCGATGTCACGAGTACCGATAGAACCGAATAGTTTACCTTCGTCACCAGCTTTAGAAGCGATTGTAACGCCTTCTAGAGTGTTAACGCTCTCTGCACGAGCTTCAGCAGCAGCTAGTTGCTCAGCAACTTTAGCTTCTAGTTCAGCACGACGAGTTTCGAACATAGCAACGTTGTCTTTAGTTGCCATAACTGCTTTACCCTGTGGGATAAGGAAGTTACGAGCGTAACCAGATTTAACGTTTACTTGGTCGCCAAGGCCACCTAGGTTACCGATCTTATCAAGTAGAATAACTTGCATTATCTTAGTCCTCTTAAACTATTATTAACTATTACCGATTACTGATGCTTGTCAGTGTACGGTAGTAGAGCTAGGTAACGAGAACGCTTGATAGCGCGAGCTAGTTGACGCTGATACTTAGCGCTTGTACCAGTGATACGGCTAGGTACGATTTTACCAGCTTCAGTGATGTAGTTTTTAAGAGTTGCTACGTCTTTGTAGTCAATCTCTTGTACGCCTTCTGCAGTGAAACGGCAGAATTTACGACGACGGAAGAAACGAGCCATGGGCTATCTCCTGATCTTAAATTTAGTAAAGCGGTCTTTCACAATTATCGAAATAACTATCAATGACCTAAAACAAGTTGAGAATTTTTTAAGGCGTTAAGCCAAAAAAGAATTACTCAGCAGCTGCTTCTGGTTTAGCTTCTGTACGCTCTTCGCGACGAGGAGCACGCTCTGCACGCTCTTCTTTTTGCTTAAGCATAATAGATTGCTCAGTCACAGCGCCTTTAGTGCGCATGATCATGTTACGTAGAACTGCATCGTTGAAACGGAAAGCAGTTTCTAGCTCGTCAATCACTTCTTGACCAGCTTCAACGTTCATAAGAACGTAGTGAGCTTTGTGAAGCTTGTTGATTGGGTAAGCCATTTGACGACGACCCCAGTCTTCTAGACGGTGGATAGTACCGCCAGCTTCAGTGATAGAACCAGTGTAACGCTCGATCATGCCAGCAACTTGCTCGCTTTGATCAGGGTGAACCATGAATACGATTTCGTAATGACGCATTTGGTTGCTCCTTACGGATTATTAGCTTCCACGAGTGGCCCGGTCGTCCAGAGGAAGCAAGGAACTAAAGATAAATGACCGAGTTTTAAGGACGGCAAATGTTATAGAAAGAACCCGGTATTGGCAAGCGCTATTTGGTGAATAATGAAACAGTTTTTCTGTCGCCATCTAGCCATCCGACAAACCGATGGATTTTGCTATAACAGCCTAAAAAGAAACGCCCACCAGCAAGTGGTGAGCGCTAATAAATTCATAGACTTAAAGCAGCGTTAACGCATTACTGAGCTAAACGCTGTCTTACCGCTTCGAACAGGCAAATACCCGACGCCACAGAAACATTTAAGCTCGATACGCTACCTGCCATTGGAATCTTAATCAGATCATCGCAAGTTTCACGAGTTAAACGACGCATACCGTCACCTTCTGCACCCATAACTACCGCAAGAGGACCCGTTAGCTTCGCTTGATAGATATCATGCGTTGCTTCACCTGCCGTACCCACAAACCATACGCCCTGCTCTTGCAGTGCACGCATTGTGCGAGCTAGGTTGGTTACGCGCACGAGAGGAACCGTTTCAGCTGCGCCACATGCAACCTTGCTTACCGTTGCTGTTAACGGCGAAGAGCGATCTTTAGGTACGATAACAGCAGCGACACCTGCGGCATCCGCGTTACGTAGACAAGCGCCTAGGTTATGAGGGTCTGTTACGCCGTCTAGAACTAACAGCAAAGGCTGTTCGTGCTGCGCTAGGATATCGTCTAGGTGAGTTTCATTAAGCTGCTTAGCAGGCTTCACCTTAGCAATAAGACCTTGGTGATTCGCACCTTGTGCTTTTTCATCCAACGGCTTACGACCCATCTGTTGAATCGACACACCAAACTGTTGCAGTTGGTTCAGTAATGGAAGAAGACGCTCGTCTTGGCGACCTTTCAATACATACGCTTCGATAAAACGTGCAGGATCTTTTTCTAGTACGGCTTTCACCGCGTGAATACCGTAAATAAATTCGTTACTCATTGTCTCAACTTACTCTTATTGCTCAGAGATGAATGACATCAATGCCGATGTGTCCACCTCTGTGTTGTTCATTTCGAGAGTATGCGTCTTGTGCCTGATACTCTCGCATTAAAGTCATTTCACACTAAATCAGTAGGCGCTAAACCTGATTAGCAGAGCGCCTTATTAGCCTTAAGATTTATCAGTCTTAAGAGTTATCAGCCTTTGGCTTACGGCTTGCTGCACGCTTTTTCTTAGCGCGAGCTTTAGCAGCACCGGTTTTATTCGCTGGCTTTTTCTTCTTAGCAGGGCCTTCGCTGCTTCCGTCAGGTCGCTTAGTTGGCTCAACCATAGGCTTCGCTGATACACCTGGTTTATTACTCTTCACTGCTGAGCGCTTCTTGCTTTTCGCCTTTTTCATCGCTTCTGCTGCACGCTTCTTGGCTGTTTTGCCTTTGCCACGCGGCTGACGATCAGTGTCTTCTAAGTCAAAGTCGATTTGGCGAGTTTCTAAATTAACCGCAGAAACCTTCACTTTAACCGAATCACCCAAGCGGTAGATATTACCTGAGCTTTCACCCACTAGACGCTGACCAACAGCATCAAATTGGTAGTAATCATTCGCTAGCGCTGAGATGTGTACCAAGCCATCAATGTGCAGTTCAGTTAGACGAACAAAGAAGCCAAAACCAGTCACGTTGGCAATCACACCATCCATCACCTCACCGACATGGTCTTGCATGTATTCACACTTCAACCAGTCGTTTACTTCACGCGTTGCGTCATCAGCACGACGTTCAGTCATTGAACACTGCTCGCCGTAGAAGTCCATATCATCGAAAGTGTAGTGGTAACCACCAGTTGGCGTCCAACGTTCGCTGTTACGACCTTCTTCTTTCGCAATAAGGTACTTAATCGCACGGTGCAATAGCAAATCTGGGTAACGACGAATTGGCGAGGTAAAGTGAGCATAGCGTTTAAGAGCTAAACCAAAGTGACCCGCGTTATCCGCGTTGTATACCGCTTGCTTCATTGAGCGTAGCAGCATAGTTTGGATTAATTCACGATCTTCACGTTCATTAATCTGTTGCATCAGTTGTGCATAGTCTACTGGTGATGGCGACAGACCACCTTCCAGTGTTAAACCTAATTCACTTAAAAAGCTCTTGAAGCCCATTAAGCGCTCTTCGCCCGGAGTTTCGTGAACACGGTACAGCGCAGGCTCTTTCGCTTTTTCTACGTAAGATGCCGATGCGATATTCGCAAGAATCATACATTCTTCGATGATCTTGTGTGCATCGTTACGAATTACTGGTTCAATACGGTCGATCTTACGATCCGCATTGAAGATAAACTTAGTTTCTACCGTTTCAAATTCAATCGCACCACGTTCGTCACGCGTTTTCTTAAGCACCTTATACATCTTATGAAGCTCTTCAAGATGTGGTACTTCAGGTTCGTAACGCTCACGTAATTCTTCATTGCCATCTAAGATCGCGCCTACTTTGTTATAAGTAAGACGAGCATGAGAATTCATTACCGCTTCGTAGTGCTTGTAGCCTGACAGTTTACCTTTGTCTGAGATAGTCATCTCACACACCATACATAAACGGTCTACCTGAGGGTTCAATGAACACAAACCATTTGAAAGCACTTCTGGCAGCATTGGCACGACTTGTGACGGGAAGTATACCGAGTTACCACGGTTAATCGCTTCTTTGTCTAGCGCGGTATCTGGGCGAACGTAGTAACTTACGTCAGCAATCGCTACCCATAGACGCCAGCCGCCGCCTTTCTTCGCTTCACAGTAAACCGCATCATCGAAGTCACGCGCATCTTCACCATCAATGGTAACCAATGGCAGTTTACGCAGGTCTACACGTCCTTCTTTTGCTTCTTCAGGAACATGCTCACCTAGGTTTTCGATTTGCTTATCTACCGCTTCAGGCCACTCTTGTGGGATCTGGTGAGTACGGATCGCAATCTGCGTTTCCATACCCGGCGCCATGTTTTCACCAAGAACTTCGGTTACTTTCCCCATCATGTTACGAGAACGACCACCGCGATCCGTAATTTCAATCACAACCACATTACCCATTCGAGCACCGCCTTTATGCTCAGTAGGGATCTGGATGTCGTGACTAATACGCGAATCATCAGCAACAACGTAAGAATGGCCGTACTCTAGGAAGAAGCGACCAACAAGTGGCGTTTTACGCTCTTCAAGCACACGAACCAAGCGACCTTCACGACGGCCACGCTTACTGTTGTCAGTAGGCTGAACCAATACGTAATCACCGTGCATGATGGTTTTCATCTGATGATGCGGCAGCACGATATCATTGTCTTTACCCACACTGCCGTCTGGGCGAACCCAACCATGACCGTCTTTATGACCAATCACATAGCCTTTGATCAGTTCCATCTTCTCAGGCAATGCGTAGCACTGACGACGAGTAAAGATAAGCTGTCCATCACGCTCCATTGCACGCAAACGACGACGCAGCCCTTCATATTGTTCCTCTCCAGCAAGACCCAAAGCTTCGAATAGATCGTTGCGGTTCATCGGAATATTCGCGTCTGTTAGAAACGAAATAATGAACTCTCGGCTTGGTACTGGGTTATCGTAATTTTTCGACTCTCGGTCGGCAAAAGGATCAACAGTGGTTGTCGCTGTCGTGTTTTCTGACGTTGGTGTGTTTTTTGACATAGGCGGGCCTGCTTAAGCAAGGAAGGTATATACCCCTAGTATATCTGATGCTAGGGGTAAGCTACAGATATGCTTTAGAAAACACTCAAATAACCTCAGATTGATACATATCTTCACTTTGTGAAACATCGCTTCATAGACGTGGATTATCATCAAAATTTCAAGCAAACGATAAAACAAACGTTTGCGCCATGAATGAAATACACTATTATCCACGCACTTTACCAACTCCTGTTCTGGGTATGATATGAAACTAAAACGCACTTTATTGGCTTCAGCTATGGCGAGCCTAGCGCTGTTCCCATTCGCAAGTTCGGCAATGGAAAAGGCTGACCTGATGATTACCGATGCGATGGTTCTAACCATGAACCAAGACAAAACGGTTTATGAAAGCGGTACTGTTGTGGTCAAAGACAACAAAATCATTGCGGTTGGTGATGCTTCACTAGAGAAGCAGTACCAAGCTAAGCAAGTGTTAGACGTTGATGGCGATATCGTTATGCCAGGTCTCATCAATACCCATAC
The DNA here is from genome assembly GCF_013114515.1 of Vibrio sp. AIC-3. Classification (NCBI taxonomy): domain Bacteria; kingdom Pseudomonadati; phylum Pseudomonadota; class Gammaproteobacteria; order Vibrionales; family Vibrionaceae; genus Vibrio; species Vibrio sp. AIC-3. Next base: position 35,455 of record NZ_VTXG01000033.1, read on the forward strand.
TCATGTATCAATGACAGTTTTCCGTTCGTTAGCCGATGATGTGCCAGATCGCCTGCACCGTTACATCTTTCCGCTAGAGAAGAAGCTAGTATCGCGAGACATGGTACGCATTGGTGCGAACCTAGGTAACGTTGAAATGGTGAAAGGCGGTGTGACCACTTACGCCGACATGTACTACTTCGAAGATGAAGTCGCAAAAACCGTCGATAAGATCGGTATGCGTGCCATCCTAGGTGAAACGGTGATTAAGTTCCCAGTCGCCGATGCGGCCAACGCAGAAGAAGGCATTAAGTACGCGTTGAACTTCATTGAAGAATACAAAGATCACCCACGCATCACACCAGCGTTTGCCCCACATGCGCCTTACACCAACACCACAGAGATCCTGCAGAAAATATCTAAGCTCTCCCTAGAATTAGATGTTCCAGTAATGATTCACCTTGCAGAATCACACCGTGAAGAAGAGAAAATCGCAGAGCGTTCTGATGGATTGTCCCCGGTTCAATACATGGACAGCATTGGCGCACTCAACAAGAACTTGGTGGGTGCACACATGATCCTCGTTGACGAACATGATATCGAACTGGTGAAGAAATCGGATATGGGCGTGGCTCATAACATGAGTGCTAACATCAAGTCAGCAAAAGGTGTATCACCTGCCCTTAAGATGTATGACGAGAACGTGCGTATCGGTTTAGGTACTGATGGCCCAATGTCTGGTAACACACTGAGCACCATTGATGAGTTCAACCAAGTCGCTAAAGTTCACAAGCTAGTTAACAAAGATCGTGCTGCGATGCCGCCGATCAAAGTGATCGACATGGCGACCATGGGTGCAGCAAAAGCGCTGCACATGGAAGATAAGATCGGCTCTCTTGAAGCAGGCAAACTGGCTGACATCATAGTGATCGATACTAAGGCGCCAAACATGGTTCCAGTCTACAACCCATACTCAGCACTGGTGTACTCAGCTAACTCAGGCAATGTTCGTCACTCCATCGTTGATGGCAAGATCATCATGCAAGATCGCGACATGCTAACGGTAGACGAAGATAAGATTCGTCAAGAAGCACTCGATTTCACCAAGGTTGTTCGTGAAACGGTGATTGAGTCTGGTGAGGTGGTTCAATAACGCTACCGAATTAGATAAACGGTTTTCCGTTCAGATCAAAAAAAGCCTCGCTGATGAATCTCAGCGAGGCCTTTTTAATACGAGTTTTTTAGATGATTAACGAGTGCAGTCGTTCACCATCTAACCTTAATTAATATTCGTAATTACCAGAACACGTCTCGACGTTTTGCTCGAGCGATAATATTGTCCGGCATTCTCTGTTCCAGACCGCTACGAAGCACGGTGATGCGTTTGTGTTGCCTGTCATCCGCAGTCACCGAGTTGTATAACCAGCGGTAAGCATCTTCATAATCTAACGGGCTACCGTAATCACGCAGCAAGAGTTCCGCTAAGTGAATGCTTGCACTGAGATTACCCATAGAGGCCGCTTCACGTAAATACGGAATCGCGCGCTCTTTGTCTTGTTGAACCAAGGTTCCACGAGAATAATAACGACCTAGCTGCTCTAGTGCAGCCGGTAAACCTTGATGCGCCGCGTTTTCCATATAGTAAATGCCGAGCTCGACATCTTGTGGAACACACACGCCCCAAGCCAACATATCACCGTATAAAAACTCATAAGAAGGCAAGCTAATACGCGTTGCACGAGCAACGATATCTTCAACTAACTGGCACTTATCAGCTTTCACTCGCTCTAGGTGTTGATTATTCTCGATTAAATTAATCAGTTCAGCTTCTGTATATATTGGAACGGGCTCTCCCACATCAGCCAAATTAGCATGACTCAAGGGTGAGCTCAGCGCCATTATTAATGAAGCTGCCACAATTCGTAGCTTCATACCTGCACTCTATTATCTGTCGCTAAAGTTATCTATTGAGGGGTGCAGAGGATTTCTACACGCACAAAACAGTGTGAACTTCACTTTCCATGATATCTGTATCGGCAATAACCCCGACGGCTTTAGACAAAACTTGCCGCTAATGGGCAATATTTTGCCTGATGACGCTTAAAAGATCACCATCAAAGAGTGAACGGCTAAATTGCAGGTATTAAAAAGCCGACTTAATAAAGTCGGCTTTTAGAAAACTATTTTATTATCAAAGCACTGTTCGTGCCTGGTAATCACTCAGCAGGCATTATGCGCCGTATGGGTGAACCTTGATGATAGTTTCGTTACGATCTGGGCCAGTTGATACGATATCAATTGGAACGCCAGTTAGGTCTTCGATACGCTTGATGTAATCTAGAGCAGCTTGTGGAAGCGCGTCGATAGATTTAGCACCAAATGTGTTTTCAGACCAACCAGGCATTGTTTCGTAGATTGGCGTCGCTTCTTCGAATGACTCAGCAGCCATTGGAGAAACTTCTAGGATAGAACCATCTTTCATCTTGTAACCAGTACAGATTTTTAGTTCTTCTAGGCCATCTAGAACGTCTAGTTTAGTTAGACACATACCAGATAGAGAGTTGATTTGGATTGCACGACGCATAGCAACAGCATCGAACCAACCAGTACGACGTAGACGACCAGTTGTTGCGCCAAACTCGTGACCAACATCGCCTAGGTGTTTACCAACTGGGTCTTGCTTCTCAAGGCCATCGTATAGCTCAGTAGGGAATGGACCTGAACCAACACGAGTACAGTAAGCCTTAGTAATACCAAGGATGTAACCGATGTGACGAGGACCGAAACCAGAACCTGCAGCAACACCACCAGCAGTCGTGTTAGAAGACGTTACGTATGGGTAAGTACCGTGGTCGATATCTAGTAGCGTACCTTGAGCACCTTCGAACATGATCTTGTCGCCGCGCTTACGTGCTGCGTCTAGTTCGTCAGTTACGTCGATAACCATCGCAGTTAACATGTCTGCGTAGCTCATCGCTTGCTCAAGAACTTCTTCGTAGCTTACTGTTTCAGCTTTGTAGAAGTGCTCTAGTTGGAAGTTGTGGAATTCCATCACTTCTTTTAGCTTCTCAGCAAATGCTTCTTTATCGAAAAGGTCGCCAACGCGTAGACCGCGACGAGCAACTTTATCTTCGTAAGCAGGACCGATACCACGACCCGTTGTACCGATAGCTTTAGCGCCACGAGCGATTTCACGCGCGTTGTCGATTGCAATGTGGTACGGAAGAATTAGAGGACAAGCTTCAGAGATGAAAAGACGTTCACGTACTGGAATACCGCGATCTTCAAGAGGCTTCATTTCTTTTAGAAGTGCGTCAGGCGATAATACTACACCGTTACCAATAACACATTTAACGTTATTACGTAGGATGCCTGATGGAATTAAGTGAAGAACGGTTTTTTCACCGTCAATTACAAGTGTGTGACCTGCATTGTGACCGCCTTGGTAGCGAACCACGTATTTTGCATCTTCAGTTAAAAGGTCAACGATTTTACCTTTACCTTCATCACCCCATTGGGTGCCTAGAACGACTACGTTATTTCCCATCTTTCCAATTTCTGTTGCTAATTAAAAATGGATTCTAGCACTGAATCACACTTCTTGCAGTCACTTTTTGTTCATAAACGTTAACGCTGTACAAAAATAAACCAGCCATAACTGGGGGCAGATGTGTAAAGATACTGATATCATTGCTTTTTTACAGACAAAAGGCAGAACCATGTCTCAATCAATTTGGCTCGCTATTGGGCTCGTACTTATTGTGGAAGGGCTCGGCCCCTTGATTGCACCCAATGGCTGGAGAAACATGGTCGCGCAACTGAGCGAGCAACCAGACACGCAACTGCGCCGCATTGGAGGCTGTCTTGTGGTGGCTGGAGCGGTTATCGCTTTCATGACCTACCGCTAGGTTTCTATAAGTACTAATCTGTTTATAAGTACCACTCTGTTAAGCGCCTTCCCTCGCGCCCCAATAGTGAATCCACAAACATGTCTCCTCCTGAAAGAAATCATAGAAAACAAAAAGGCTCCCACAATGGGAGCCTTTTAAGTTTTAACGTATTTTGCTTATTAAGCTAAGCATTCGCTAACGCATCAGCTTATTTTGCTGGAGCGCCGCTTGCTTGATTCATGTATTGGAAGAAGTCAGTCTTCGGATCCAGTACTAGAATGTCGCTCTTATCGCTAAATGATGTCTCATAAGCTTGCAATGAACGCATGAAGCCGTAGAACTCAGGATCTTTGCTGAACGCATCAGAGTAGATCTTCGCTGCTTCTGCATCCGCATCACCACGAGTGATTCGAGCTGTACGGTCAGCTTCAGCAAGAACTGTTGCCACTTCTAGCTCAGCTTGAGCACGGATAACTTCCGCTTTCTCACGACCTTGAGAACGGTGTCTACGAGCAACCGATTCACGTTCTGCACGCATACGGCGGTAGATAGATTCACTGATTTCGTCAGGAAGGTTAATCTTCTTCATACGAAAATCAACAACTTCAACACCTAAATCAGCCATCGCACTTTCTGCCGTTCCAGACAAAACGTTTTCCATGATCTTATCGCGTTCGCCATCAACTTCTAGTGCTTCTGCAGCCGCTACCGTTGTGACGACTTCGCTATCAGCAGAGTCTGGCAGGATGTCCTTGTTACGAGGGCCTGACACGATCTGCTTAATTTCACGAGAACCAATTTCAGAACGAAGAACATCTGTCACTTTACGCTCAAGAAGTGCTTCTGCCGTCATGATATTACCGCCACCGGTACTCAGATAGAAACGTCCAAAATCAGCAATACGCCATTTTGCGTAAGTATCAATTAGAACGTCTTTTTTCTCTGATGTTACGAAACGGTCAGAACGGCCATCCATCGTTTGAATACGAGCATCAAGTACTTTTACGCGATCAAACATCGGTAGTTTAAAGTGCAGACCTGGTTCATAGATTCGTGATACGCCGTTGTCATCGAGAACTCGACCAAAACGAATTACCATGCCACGCTCACCTTCTTGAATCACAAACACTGACATCAATAGAAGGGCAATCGTCACAACTAATACAGGGATCATTAATTTACGCATTATTAGTATCTCCCTTGGCGTGAACTGTCTGAACGAGTTTGAGTGCTAGGCTTTGGATCCGCTTGAGTTTCTAACTCAATTTGATCGTAAGTTGATGATGCTTTTGCAGGGCGAGAGCCCGACTGAGAACCACCTTGTGCGCCTAGCTTATCAATTGGTAGGTATAGCAAGTTACCGCTTGATTCAGAATCAATCAGGACTTTCGATGTGCTTGAGTACACTTTTTCCATTGTATCTAGGTACATACGGTTACGTGTTACTTCAGGAGCAGCTTGGTATTCAGGTAGCAGTTTCTCGAATTGAGCAACTTGACCTAGAGCACCATTAACTGTGCGCTCTGAGTAACCCACCGCTTCTTTCTTCAAACGCTCAGCACGACCTGTTGCTTTTGGAAGAATGTCATTTCGGTAAGCTTCAGCTTCACGCTCGAAACGCTCTTCATCCTCACGAGCCGCGATAGCATCATCAAATGCATCTTTCACTTGCTCAGGTGGACGTGCTGACTGGAAGTTCACATCAACAATCAGAATACCCATATCGTAGCTATCAATAATACGGTTCAACGTTTCTTGAGTGCTTTGACGAATCTGCTGACGACCACTTGTCAGGATACTATCCATTAGTGAGTCACCAATTACCGCACGAAGCGCGGAATCGGTTGCTTGACGTAAACTGTCGTCTGCATTCGTTACACGATACAAGTACTTGTATGGGTCAGAAACACGGTATTGAACACCCATTTCAACGGTCACAACGTTTTCATCTTTCGTTAGCATCGTGCCAGCAGCACGTAGAGAACGAATCGCTTGAACGTTTACTAGTTGCTCATCACTGATTTCATCGATGAAGCGTGGGTGCCAGTTAAGACCAGGTTCTTCTATACGGTCGAACTGACCCAGTCGAAGTACTACTGCTCTTTCTGCTTCGCCAACGGTGTAGAAACCAGCGAAGAACCAGATAGCAATAGCAATAACGGCAATGACACCAAAGCCAATTGCACCGCCACCACCAATAGATGGCCCGTTACCGTTGCCACCCTTTTTACCAAACTTGCCACCTAACTTTTGACTTAGTTTATTAAACACTTCGTCTAGATCTGGCGGTCCTTGATCTCGGCCGCCGCGATTATTTTTATTACCCCAAGGGTCATTATCGCGGCCGTTATTATCGCCGTTGTTGTTATTTCCAGGCTCATTCCACGCCATTAGAAAGCTCCATCATTTGATATGACGTTATACTGTAGCAGTCTCTTTGGTAACGATAAAGTCACCTAAGAGCGCCCCTTCTCTTTTTTCAAGTTTAGACCAATCTATTTGTTGCATTCGGATATCTATCAACAAGTTACCATTTTCATCATACTCTTCCTGTTGAATACATTTCATCTCGAAGAATAAGCTGCGAATGCGACCCTGATGTTGATGTGGAATACACAACCGGAATTGAACCATCTGGCTAGCTAAACGCTCAGTTAAAGCTTCAAACAGCAGTTCAATACCTTCTCCTTCCATTGCAGAAACCCAAACAGCGCGAGGTGCGCCCTCTTCGTCTCTTTCAATTCGAGGTTTTTGGTCTTCCATGCAGTCAATTTTGTTCATGACTACAAGGGTTGGCACTTCATGAGCATCGATTTCTTCTAATACTTCATGAACAGCCTGAATGTTCTCACGAAAACGGTCATCACTGGCATCAACAACATGTAACAAAATGTCAGCTTCCTGCGTCTCTTGTAATGTTGCCTTGAACGCAGCGACCAAGTCGTGTGGTAGATGACGGATAAAACCTACGGTATCTGCGAGAATTGCAGGCCCGACATCTGCCAAATCAATCTTACGTAGTGTTGGGTCTAGGGTTGCAAACAGTTGGTCTGCCGCATAAACACCAGCACTTGTGATGCGATTGAAAAGTGTTGATTTCCCTGCGTTGGTATAACCAACCAAAGAAATTGTTGGGATTTCAGCTCGATTACGAGCACGTCGTCCTTGTTCACGCTGTTTAGCAACTTTCGCTAAACGACGTAGTATTGCCTTTATACGGTCACGCAACAAACGTCGATCGGTTTCCAGTTGAGTTTCACCTGGACCACGAAGACCAATACCACCTTTCTGCCTTTCAAGGTGAGTCCAACCACGAATCAATCGGGTAGAGATATGACGAAGCTGAGCGAGCTCAACTTGTAGCTTACCTTCATGAGTTCGCGCACGTTGTGCAAAAATATCTAAGATCAAACCCGTGCGATCAATCACACGACATTTACACAATTGCTCGAGGTTGCGCTCTTGGGCAGGAGAGAGGGAGTGGTTAAAAATCACAATTTCAGCACCGGTCAGCTGAACAGCTTGTGCGATTTCTAGGGCTTTACCTTCTCCAACGTAGTATTTAGGGAGTGGGGATTGTCGGCTACCAGTAATCACTTGTAGCGTTTCTACCCCCGCTGAGGAGACCAGCATTTCACATTCGCTTAGATCTTCCCATTCTCCCTCTTGCGTGAAGTTGATATGAACAAGTACGGCTCGCTCGCCGGATTCATAACGGTCAAACAAGCAACCAACTCCTTATTACAGCGCAAGCTGTACAAATTGAACGATTAATCTTCAGTCTTCTCTGGACGATCAGATGGCGTGCGTTGCTCGCCGCTGTGGTGACTAACTGCGCGAGCAGGTACCACAGTAGAAATCGCATGCTTGTAAACCATTTGGTTTACTGTGTTCTTCAATAAGATCACGAATTGATCGAAAGACTCGATCTGACCTTGCAGCTTAATGCCGTTAACAAGATAGATAGAGACTGGAATGCGCTCACGACGGAGTGCATTTAGGAATGGGTCTTGTAGCGATTGCCCCTTAGCCATTTTATTTTCCTTATTTGTATTTTGTTGTAATTATTTAGCTAGTGGTGCACAAAAAGGTGCGGCCTTTGCATCTGAGCTAAATGAATAAAAAAACTCCGTTGTTATTGAAAGGCTGTGATTTTTAAAAGCCTCAATAACGGATCCTTTCCAGAGTATATTCACGCAAAAGCGATCACATTATACACAGCAATACTAATCAGATGCTATTGCATCTGAAAGAGTTTCTAACGCTTGATCAATGTTTTCGCTATCTAACCAAGTTAAATCATCCCAACTGCGCAACCAGGTGATTTGTCGCTTGGCCAACTGACGGGTTGCACAGACACCACGGAAAACCGCTTCGTCTAAATCACAATTACCGTCTAAATAGTCCCACATCTGCCTATAACCAACGCATCGGATCGATGGCAGTTCAGGGTGAAGATCTTCTCTGGCGTACAACGCCTTCATTTCATCTTCAAACCCAGCTTCTATCATCTTCTCGAAACGCAGCTCAATGCGGCGATGGAGTTCAGTCCTTTCCTTGGGAGCTATTGCAAATTGTTTTACACGAAATGGCAGGCTATCGCCTTTCGTTTGAGTTAGCTCTGTTAATGTTTTACCCGAAATTCGGTAAACTTCCAATGCCCTTGAAAGCCTTTGTGGATCATTTGGGTGTATTCTTTCAGCGGATACGGGATCTATCTCTCTTAATTGATCGTGCAATGCCTGCCAACCTTGTTCGATAGATTCCGCTTCAATCTGCTTACGAATCTCTTGATCCGCGGCTGGTAATGGCGATAAACCTTCCAACAATGCTTTGTAGTACAGCATTGTGCCACCAACAAGTAACGGGATTTTGCCTTCCGCTACAATCTTATTCATTTCATTGATCGCATCACGACGAAAATCTGCCGCAGAATACGCTTCGCTTGGATCCAAAATATCAATCAAGCGATGAGGCGCGAGCTCAAGCTCTTCCGCATCCGGTTTAGCGGTACCAATATCCATGTCTTTGTAGATCAATGCCGAATCGACGCTGATGATCTCTACAGGGTATTTCTGACGTAAGCGGATAGCTAAATCTGTTTTTCCTGACGCCGTTGGGCCCATTAAAAACAACGCTAAAGGTAATTTTTCAGTCATGATATTTTGTATTTGCTTCTCTGTTTTAGCGCTTTTTAGCAAAGGGCTTTGTGTCGCGACGTATTCAGCTAAAAAGACAAAGGTCGTCGCGAAAAAATTAAACCGTAAACGCGGCTATAGTCGCTGAAAAGTCGATAGGATTAACAAACTCTGGATCATCTAATGGAAGTAGACCATGCCAAAGTTGTTCTAGTTCCCCAACTAGTTGAACCGCTTCAGATAAAGTGTAGTCGCTTTTTACTTGTGCGGTTTGAATCCCGATCCAGTTAACCAAAGCTGACAACATGTCATTAGGTTGCTTCACTGCACCCTGGGCATTTATTGAAGCCGCGTAAGATAACAGATCTGGGATCAAAATTTGTAAGTTTTGCTGCCTTAAAGGAGAAGGCACGCCCATCACCATTACCGCCTCGCTGTTTCGCGCCTTAAGCTCAATCCCCAGTAATGCCAGAGTTTGACTTAGCGCCTTCGCCACCTCAACCAGCTCGCTACCAAGCTTGATAGATAACGGAACCAATAACGGTTGGCTTTTTAACGCGCCACCTCGAGTATCAAGCTGACCAACAACACGCAATAACTCAGCCTTAGCCAAGGAAACCAGCACACTGCCGTTCTTATTGCCCATTACCAGATACTGACGTTCCACAATCGAGACCGCTTTGCCCAAGTCCGTTACAGGTGCTCTTGGCTTTAAATGAACAGGATTCTGTTGAGCAGGCTTAGCTTCTTTATTTTCTTTATTTTCTAAGTTGTCTCTGGTTTCTACTGGTGCCACATGCTCTTGAGAAAGTGAAGGCTGTACAACTTGCTCATCAAAATCTGGCGTTTTCAGAAGCTCTTTATAGGCTTTCACTTCTCGCTTAGATGGCGCGGGTTCACCATGATGTTGGTGTGGCTCTTTCTCTTTTTTAGGTTCAGGTCGAGACTCTATCCACTCTTGGCGAGAGGAACCGGTAAAACTGCTGTCACTAGTAGCCGAGCTGCGGCCAGCAGATGAACTTGGACTGGTTGATGAGCTTGGGCTAATTGATGAAACATAATGTCGCCCACCATCATTAACGCTGTGTTGAGGCTTATCAAAAGCGTGCTCTGATTCTGCTTTTCTCGGGTAGGCAGGCGTTTGCTCAATAGCGTGTCGCACCCTATCCGAAACTTGGGTTTGATCCGAACTGCTAGGCATTACGCTTTCTGGCTCAGCGAAACTTGCAACACCATCAACTGCAGAGCTCGTACTATCTTGCTGATGATGAATCACTTCTGACTGATGAAAAGCCGACTGATTGATTGGTGCAGCATCGATCTGCTTGCTCTGCGCTAAACCATCGCTCAATGCTTGGTAAATAAAGTCATGCACAAGGCGCGCTTGATGAAAACGCACTTCATGTTTTGCAGGGTGGACATTCACGTCCACCTGATGTGGGTCGAGTTCAATGAACAACACATACGTCGCGAATTGGTCTGGACGCAGGCTGGTTTCGTAGCTTTGACGAATCGCATGATTGATCAGCTTGTCACGCATCATACGACCATTCACATAGCAGTATTGCAGGTCGCTTTGTTGTCTTGCTCCTTCTGGCGTGGTGATCCAGCCATGAAGTTTTAGGCCTTGATGCTCAAGTTCGATCTTAAGCATATGACGAACAAAAGGATTGCCACATACCGCAGCGATTCGCTTTTCTGCTTGAACTTCTGTCTTGGCAGCGCGGTACTGACGAATCATCTTGCCGTTATGACGAAGGTTGATCGTCACATCAAAGCGACTTAATGCAATACGCTTGAGCAACTCATCAATATGGGTGAATTCAGTCTTCTCGGTGCGTAAGAATTTGCGGCGCGCTGGTGTATTGAAGAACAGATCCAACACCTCAACCGAAGTACCAATTGGGTGTGCTGCTGGCTGCAGTTTTACCTGCATATCACGACCTTCACTGTGTGCTGCCCAAGCTTGATCTTGAGTGGCAGGGCGTGACGTCATGGTTAAGCGCGCAACCGAGCTAATACTCGCCAGCGCTTCACCACGGAAACCGAGGCTGACGATCGCCTCTAGGTCATCAAGAGTGTGGATTTTGGAGGTAGCATGACGACTCAGTGCCAAGGCAAGCTCATCTTTTACGATGCCTTTACCATTGTCACGAACGCGGATCATCTTGGCGCCACCTTTCTCGATATCAATATCGATACGTGTCGCACCAGAATCCAAACTGTTCTCAACCAACTCTTTTACAACAGAAGCGGGTCTTTCTACCACCTCACCCGCTGCGATTTGGTTAGCTAACCGAGCTGGCAGTATTTTGATCGTCATATTTATAGCTACCTTACTGCCATTGATGGAAACGCTGCTACGTTTGCACTAGTTCTTATTTTTTATCATTGATATACCTGAAGCTGTTTAGCATTCCCAAGACTACTTGTGAGGAATAATCAACACTTGGCCGATAGCTAGACTGTCAGATCTTAGCTTATTCGCTTGGCGAATGCTGTTGACGCTCACGCCGTATTTCGAAGCTATCTTGCCAAGGTAATCACCTCTTGCAACTTTGTGTTTGCGCAGAGGAACATCTTTAACTTCAACCGTAATACGTAACTTTTGGCCTACTCTCACCGTCTCTGATTTCAAACGGTTCTCACGTTTAATATCAGCCACCGACACTTTATAGCGGCTGGCGATCTTACCTAGGTACTCTCCAGACTTAACCGTGTGAGTGATGGTCTTAGTTTTAACCGCACTGCTTGATGATGAAGTTGAAGCACTGCCTGGAATCTTAAGTACTTGACCAATTGCTAGGCTGCTCGATTTCAGATTGTTGAACTTCATCAACGTCTGTGTCGACGTACCATACTTGCTCGCAATCACAGACAAAGACTCACCACGAGAGACTTTATGTTGGCTCACGCTGCCCGTTGATGACGTTGCGTTAGACAAGATAATCCCTTCAGGCGGGTTAGCCTTCAAATACTTAACCACCGCTTTAGTCACTGCTCGTGCCAATTTATCTTGGTGCGAACGTTGGAAAAGAAGCTTCTCTTCCGTCGGATTCGAAATAAAACCTGTCTCTACCAGTACTGATGGGATCTGTGGTGAACGTAATACTGCTAAGCTGGTGTTAATCGGCTTGCTATTGTGCAGTTTCGCAACCTTACCCATTTCAGACAGAATTGCCGTTGCCAGTTTGTAGCCCTCTTTTTGAGAGTGGCTAAACTGCAAATCAAGCAGGGTTTGGTTTACGTTCTTATCATCAATATTGCTTGTGAACGCTGCACCGCTACCACCAAGCAATTCAGACTGTTTCTCTTTATTCTCAATCCAACGAGAGATCTCTGTATTTGCGCGTCGAGTGTTCAATACAAACACTGAACCACCTCTTGGTTGAGGCGTCGTAAAGGCGTCGGCGTGAATAGAGATCAACAGGTGAGCTTCATTCTCTCGAGCAATCGCAACACGTCGATTCAGGTTCACAAAGTAATCAGCATTACGAGTCATACGAGTTTTGATCCCCGGGACCGCATTCAGTTGAGCTGCTAACTTCTTAGAAATACTCAGAGTCGCGTCTTTTTCGTATTTACGCGTAGGACCAATCGAACCTGGGTCTTCACCACCGTGGCCAGGATCAATCACAATTAGAATATCTTTCTGGCGCTTAACCTGATTAATGTTCTTACTTACCGTTGGCTTACTCGGTGTCGATGTCGCTTTACTTGCCGCACCATGAGGTAAGTCGATCACCAAACGGTGTCCATACTGACCACCTGGGGTCGGGCTCAGTTTGAATAATTCTGCTTTAGACGACTTCTTTAACTCAAAAACCAAGCGATAGGTGTTTTTGTCTGGCGGTGAGCTCTTACGAATCTTAGATAGAACAGGGCTGTCTTTCACCTCGACCGGTAACTTAGTCGCAAGACTGGTATTTTTTAAATCAACCACTAAGCGACTCGGGCTACTCAGGGTGAAATAGCTAAAGTCCGCTTCTGATTTTAAGTCGATAACCACACGAGTTTCTTCTGGAGAAGGCCAAACCCTTAAACTTTTCAGTGAGTTTGCAGAAACAAGTGAAGAAAACAGTATAGAAAAAACAGCAGCCATCATGGCCACTGTTGAAATAAGGCGTTTAGAAATCAACATAACTCCAACTGACTAAGTAAGCGCTGTCCGTATTCACTATTAGCGGTTAAAGAAACAACACGGTGATCGTCTTGGTAACGAATATCAATATCCAAATCGGCTTCTGGTAGCATCCCATAACCTTTCTCAGGCCACTCAACCAAACAGATAGCATCCGGCGTAAAATAGTCACGAATTCCCATAAACTCTAACTCTTCAGGATCGGCTAGGCGATAAAGGTCAAAGTGGTACACCTGCCAATCTGCAAGTTGATAAGGTTCAACTAGAGTATACGTTGGGCTTTTTACATTTCCTTGATGGCCAAGTGCTTTTACAAAGCCACGACTGAAAGTCGTTTTACCTGCGCCAAGATCACCATGCAGATAAATAGTCGTCTGCTGTGAGCAAAGATTAGAAAGCTCCGTTCCTAATTGAATCGTTGCTTGTTCATCTTTCAAAGTAAATTGTTTCGTGCTCATGAATACGTTCTCTAAAAATCGATCGTTGACTATATAAAAATCAAAAGAACAAGAATAGTAAACTGTGATGCTTTTGGGAGACAAGCACTCAAGTGTAAGTTCTATGAAAAATACTGCTCAAAACGCGTCTGTTCTGGTCAACACCACTAAGATCCGTTAAGATCCGCCCCCATTTTTGCCGAACCTAATTTTAATTAGCCTTATCTCTAATTGTAAAACAGAGAAAATAAGAAATAAGCCATGAATCTAGACCATCTTGCTGAAAAAATTAAAATCTGGGGAAAAGAGCTGGGCTTTCAAAAAGTTGGCATCTGCGATGTTGATTTAAGTGAACACGAAGCCCCTCTTCAAGCATGGCTAGATGCAGGCAACCACGGCGAAATGGATTGGATGGCTCGACATGGGATGATGCGTGCACGTCCTGATGAACTTCACCCAGGCACAATTCGAGTGATCAGCGCTCGAATGAACTACCTACCACCAGAAGCTCAGTTCGCCTCTAACCTAAGCGATACCACTCAAGGCTACATCAGCCGCTATTCTTTAGGCCGCGACTATCACAAATTGTTCCGTAACCAGTTGAAAAAGCTAGGACAAAGAATTGAAAAAGAGGTCGAGGGTTTAGACTCACGCCCTTTCGTCGATTCAGCGCCCATTTTGGAAAGACCACTCGCTCAAAAAGCAGGGTTGGGCTGGACAGGTAAACACTCATTAATTCTTGATAAAGACGCTGGCTCTTGGTTCTTTCTAGGGGAGCTGTTAGTTAACATCCCTCTTCCCACGGATGAACCCAGTGTTGATGAGTGCGGCAAATGCACCGCATGTATCACTTCTTGCCCAACGGGTGCCATTATTGCTGATGGCGTGGTTGATGCGCGCAAATGTATTTCGTACTTAACCATTGAATATGATGGTGTGATCCCTGAAGAGTATAGAGATGCCATTGGTAACCGTATCTATGGTTGCGATGATTGTCAGTTAGTTTGCCCGTGGAATCGTCATGCCGAACTCACAGAGCAAACAGACTTTCACCGCAGAGAAGATTTCCAAGAAGCCGATCTGGTTTCACTTTCAAGTTGGGACGAAGCAACCTTCCTAAAGAAAATGGAAGGCTCAGCAATCAGACGTATCGGCCACACCCAGTGGTTACGCAATATCTTTGTTGCGATGGGCAATGCACCATTTCAACAACGCATTATTGAAACCCTGGAGTCTCATCAAGGCAAAAACGAAATGCTTGATGTGCATATTGAGTGGGCTTTGAATAAACAACTACAGCAGTTACCCAACGCTAGCAGTGTGCAAGAAGATAGCTCTACGCAGAAAAATAGCTGTGTGCAAAAAAGTAACAGCAAAATCTCCACCAAAAAGCACAGACTGATACGTATAGTAGAGAAAGGACTACCAAGAGACGCTTAACGCTTTATATACCAATATATGGCAAGCGAGCCCCCACTAACAGTCCAACATTTAAGACAACTCGTTGCACATAATTTTAGAACAATGTTTGACCTTGTTCTCAATTCTAACAATGTGGAAAAAATTCAGAACTCTCGTAAACTTCCGACACCCGAGCAAAGTTAAACACAGTACCGATAAATGATTAAGATCAAAAAACAACAAGTTAACGATCTTTTATTAAATCCAAGATAGGCATCCAACTTGATAAAAAACAACAAGTTACGATCGCTGCAATTCATCTAATATATTGAAAACAAGAAAGATCTTTTAGGGATAGGTAAAGAATTAAGCCTGAAACAACTTTATCAACCAAGTTATCCACACCTAACATTTTGTGGATAAGTCTGTTTATAGATGTGAAAAACCTCAAGTGTCTGCTTCAGAGACCTGATATTTACTAGCATTTCAGTTGCTAAGAAAAATTTAAGACAAAAAAATATCCACCATGATGGAGGATTATTTGCTTTTTTGGGGGATTATGCTTCGCAGCATTAAAGAAAGAGCGTGACCTTTGTGGTCGCCTTTAAACACAGAGGTTTAAAGTACTTATTAGCTTTTTTAGAAGAAAGCTGGAGCGATACATCGGGTTCGAACCGATGACCTCAACCTTGGCAAGGTTGCGCTCTACCAACTGAGCTAGTATCGCATAAGTTAACCGCTATCGCGTTTAACTGTAATGTGGTTGCGGGAGCCGGATTTGAACCGACGACCTTCGGGTTATGAGCCCGACGAGCTACCAAACTGCTCCATCCCGCGTCCG
>NZ_VTXG01000034.1:0-50458 GCF_013114515.1 Vibrio sp. AIC-3
TGGGTACGAGTCACTGAAAGTATATTCGGAACCGCCGTATGCGACCCACGCTTGTACGGTGGTGTG
Source organism: Vibrio sp. AIC-3 (assembly GCF_013114515.1). Taxonomy (NCBI): domain Bacteria; kingdom Pseudomonadati; phylum Pseudomonadota; class Gammaproteobacteria; order Vibrionales; family Vibrionaceae; genus Vibrio; species Vibrio sp. AIC-3. The sequence continues at coordinate 67 of NZ_VTXG01000034.1, forward strand.
AGAGGACGGAGGCTGCGAGGCCTCCTCCTACTCGATTTTCCTCTTTACCGTGTTTTCTTGTCTCTTTTAAGCATGTGAAGTGCGATAAAAATGTTAATAACCGTAGAGACAACACCGCCTTAAATTTGGCGATAAGCCAAGGATTTGACATTACTTAAGCTTATGGTTTGCTTAAAATTATATTCCAATATTAAATTGTGAAATCGCTCGAATTTAATACTAATATTGGGTAGTATGCGCGAGATTTCCCACCACTCGTGAAACTTTGACATGAAACTAACACTAAAGCAGAAGTTGATAGGCGCTAGCCTATCTGCTGTTGTCGTTATGGCTACAGCGTTGACTTGGTTGTCAGCAAACCAATTATTTGAACAGACTCGTAATGGCGTATACCTACGAGCTGAAAGCGTATCTGAAGCAGCATCTGAAGGTATTAAAAACTGGATTGATATCCGTACTGATATCGCATCAGCATTTAATGACTTTTCACGAGAGGATGATGTTGTTCCTTTCCTTAGACAAGCTCGTGTAGCGGGTGGCTTTGACGATATCTTTTTAGGTACTCCAGAAGGTGGAATGTACCGTTCACATCCTGAACGTAATCGTGCAGATTACGATCCTCGTCAACGTCCTTGGTACCAAGAAGCAAACGCTGCAGGTAAGCAAATCATTACTACGGCTTACCAAGATGCAATCACCAAAGCACTTCTAGTAACGATCGCAGAACCTGTTCGCCAAAACGGCCAACTTGTTGGTGTTGTTGGTGCAGACGTACTGATCGACCAGTTGGTTAACGATGTAATCAGCCTTGATGTTGGTGACAACGCTTACGCAATGCTAATTGATGCCTCTGACGGCACATTCCTAGCACACCCAGATTCAGCACTAAGCTTGAAGCCGGTAAGCCAACTTTCAAACGATATCTCTATGCCTATCATCGAAAACGCAGTGCGTACGGGTAGCATCGAGATCATCAAAGAGCGCGGCGCAGACAAGCTGCTTTACTTCACGAAGGTGCCTAACACTAACTGGATCTTCGCGGTTCAGATGGACAAAGCAACAGAAGAAGCGAACCACTCAACGCTACTTACTCAGCTGATCATCACTGCTGTCATTATTACGCTCATCGTAATCGTACTTGTGTCTTGGTTAGTAAGCTTCCTATTCCGCGACCTAAACCGCGTTTCAGCAGCACTTGAAGAAATTGCTTCAGGTGAGGGCGATCTTACTCAACGCCTTGAGCCTAAGAGCGACGACGAAATTGGTCAGCTTGCAGCAAACTTCAACCGTTTTGTGGGCAACATGCACACCATGGTGATCAAGCTAAGCGAAGTATCTGCTGCGCTGGGCAACCAAGCGCGTCAAACGGCTTCTCAAGCTGAAGAACGTAGTGCTCGTATCCAAATGCAACAAGACGAGATCAACATGGTAGCAACAGCCGTTAACGAAATGGCTGCAGCAACACAAGAGATCGCAGGTAACGCAGACCATACTGCACAGAACTCATCTGAAGCGGTTGGCGCGTGTGAGCACGGTACTGGTCAAGTGACACAGACTCAAAGCTCTATCCAAAACCTGGCTCAAGAAGTTCAAATCGCAACCAACGTGATTCTAGAACTTGAAGAGCACGGCAACAGCATCAACGCTATCTTGTCTAACATTCAAGGTATTGCAGAACAAACAAACCTACTTGCACTTAACGCCGCTATTGAAGCAGCACGTGCCGGTGAGCAAGGTCGTGGTTTCGCAGTAGTAGCGGATGAAGTTCGAGTTCTGAGCCAACGTACACACGGTTCAACGCAAGAAATTCAACAAACGATTGAGTTGCTGCAAGGTACAACAGGCAAAGCGGTTAACATCATGAACGATAGCCGTACTCTTGCTGAAACCAGTGTTGATGACGCGAACTCAGCGGCTGCAAGCCTAACGCAAATCCATGCTGCTGTTGAACGCATCAGCGACATGGCAACACAGATTGCTTCTGCTGCAGAAGAGCAAGCGTCAGTAACGTCTGAGATTACTCGTAACACTGAAGGAATCCGTGACGTATCTAACGAGCTAGCAGACGAAGCACACCAAGCTGCAGAGCAAGCTGCGCAGCTTTCTGAACTGTCTCACGAGCTAGAAAGCGAAATCAGCCGCTTCAAGCTGTAATCGAAGCCAATATAACAAAGCCCCGACTTAGGTTGGGGCTTTGATGTATCTGTACCATCTAGACTAACGAGTTATTTAAACTCAAACTTGCCCTTCATGATTGCCCAGTGGCCCGGGAATGAACATAGGAAAGAGTAGTCGCCACCGGCTGTCATTTTCTCTGTGCTGAAAGTGATTGAGGTTGACTCGCCACCACCGATAACACGAGTGAAGGCGTAAACGCGGCTGTCGTCAGGTTTTACGTAGTTATTGTCGATACCTGCCGACATACCATCGATGCCTACTGCTTGTAGCGACGCAGTGTCTGTTATAACGACGTTGTGACCCATTGATTGGGCTGGCATAGAACCAGTATGGTTTAGCGTCAGCTTCACTTCTTTACAGCTCGCTGGAACGCTTAATGTGTCAGTTGAAAATTTCATTTGATCACTAGCATCAATCGATACTTCACATTCCGAGCTCGCTTGAGCGGTAAAGCTAGCACCTACAAGCGCTATCGTTGTTGCGATTAATCGTAAAGACATACACTGTTCTCCATTATTTTAGGGGGAGGTTATTCCATGAGGTTGATTGATACGTATTATCCTAGAAAGATGATCATAGTAATGTGCTACGACTTGAATTGTGTGCAACTCGTTGCTTTGTAAATGGTAAGTTTTTGTAGGAAAGGGCAAAACTAATCAGCGCATGAACAACCGTTTAGGGGGGAATGGTTGCTCGAGACTAGAATCGCAGACAACAAAAAGCCCGAGCATAAACTCGGGCCTTGAATAGTTTTCTTTATAGCTTAAGGGGAAGCTAGATTGCCTGACGAAGTTGGAAATAACGTCCTTCTTCGTTTAACAGCTTCTCGTGAGAGCCGTTTTCAACAATCTCGCCTTGTTCAATCAGAACGATAGAATCCATCGACTCTAGACCAATCAAACGGTGAGTGATGAAGATAACCGTCTTGCCTTCAAAGTGCTTCTCGAACAGCGTCATGATGCTGTGTTCTGTTTGCTTATCTAAGCCTTCTGTTGGCTCATCGAGAAGCAGGATAGGGGCATCATGAAGAATCGCACGTGCGATGCCAATACGGCGCTTCTCACCACCAGATAGTTGACGACCACCGTCACCTAACCAGCTATCAAGTGCGTTATTCTCAAGCAGCTTTTCTAGACCAACGTCTTTTAGGATATTCGCTAAGTGATCATCGGTCGCTTCTGGTCTTGCAATCAACAAGTTGTCACGCAAAGTACCATTTAGAATGTCGACACGTTGGCTTACTACACTGATTGATTCACGAAGCTGCGATTCGTTCCACTGCGTCAGTTCAATACCCGCGATTGATATGTAGCCCTTTTTAGGATCCCAGTAGCGAGTCAGAAGCTGGATCAGAGTCGATTTACCAGAACCCGTTTGACCAACAATCGCAACCTTGTGCGTGGCAGGGATCGTTAGGTCAACAGCGTTCAGAACACTGCGCTCAGAGTCAGGGTAGTTGAACGTCACGTTTGAGAACGTAATATCCAGTGGCTTGTTGATGTCTAGCTTCTCTTCAGCGAACTGAACTTCAGGCTCCGACAAAATAACTTCGTTCAAGCGACGTGCTGAAGACAGAGTTTGACCTAAATGCTGGAACGCACCTGCAATTGGCATTAATAGCTCGAAGCTTGCCATGGTTGCGAATGCCATTAGCGCGATGAACGGGTCTGGTGCATTACCACCCACACCGTCAGCCGCAAGCCAAAGCATAAGAACCAACGTCAAACCGTTGAACAGCATTAGCGCTGCTGAAGCCATACCGGTTAGGTTAGCATTCACAAACTGATTCGCCATCAGCTTGCGTTGAGTCTCTAGAATGGCATTACGGTAACGCTCTTCAGCACCAAACAGAGTCAGTTCGCTGTAGCCTTCAATCCAATCTAGCGTAGTCACACGAAGATCAGCTTTGTTCTGTGTCAGTTCACCACCGTTACGTTTACCCAATTTGTAGAACAAGATTGGCCAAACCAACAGCATGATCAGAAGGATAGAACCCAAGATCAAACCAAGCGAGCTATCGAACCACATCAAGAACAGAGTCAGGAAGAAGATCCCGAACACACCCACCGTCACAGGGCTTACTAAGCGCAGGTACACGTGATCCATCGCGTCTACATCAGCAACCAAACGGTTCAGTAGGTCAGCATCACGAAGGTTTGAGATACGTCCTGGGATCAGCGGAGCCAGCTTCTTGAAGAAGAAGATACGTAGATCAGTCAGAAGTTTGAATGTCGCATTGTGGCTCACAACACGTTCACCCCAACGACCCGCAGTACGGCTCATTGCCAAACCACGCACACCACCGCCCGGTAGCATGTAGTTAAAGGTTTCACGCGCAATCGTCAGGCCTGCAACCGCAGAAGCTGAAATGAACCAACCCGATAGCGTTAACAAGCCGATAGAAGCCGACAGAGTAGCAAAAGCCAATAGCATGCCTAGCGATAGGCCAAACCAATGCTTTTTATAGAGTTTCAGGTAAGGCAGTAAATCACGCATCTAAATTACCCTTATTATCTTGTTGAGCTAAGTTCGCGTTAAGCATCTCTTCGAATAAACCACCCGCAGTCGAAAGCTGAGAGTAATGACCTTGTTCAACCAGACCACCATCGCGCATAACCAGAATGTTATCGACCGATTGAAGTGGAGCGAGTTGGTGCGTCACAAGCAGGGCAGTGCGGCTTTCGATGTTGCTATTGATGCCTTTCATTACCAACTGTTCGCTACGAGTATCTAGGCTGGCAGTGGGTTCATCGAGCAACCAGAACTGACCGTCTTGGATCATTGCGCGAGCCAGAGCCAAACGCTGAGATTGACCCACAGACAGACCGCCAGAGCGATCAGAAATCATGTAATCCAAGCCGTGCTCATTTACGAATTCGTTAGCAAAAGACTGCTCAAGTGCGTTCTCGACAACTTGGTCAGTGATATCGTGCTTACCTAGAGTGACGTTGTCACGAATTGTGCCGTGCAGTAGCAACGGGTTTTGACCAACCCAGCTAATGGTTTTACGCCAAGAGGCTAAGTCTAGGTCACGCAGTTCAATGCCATTGATTTTCAAGCTTCCTTCATAAGGCATGAAACCAAGAATAGCGTTGATCAAACTTGTTTTACCTGCACCACTTGGGCCAACTAACGCAGTCGATTGGCGAGTGTTAAGCGCGAACGAGATAGGACCAACCAGTTGAACACCTTCAGGGCTCAATACTTTCAGATCTTGAGCTTCAATATTGATGCCTTGAGCCGGGTCTAACTGAGTGTCGCCTGATTTAACTTTAGTGATGTCTGTTTTTAGGAACTCGACAATACTTTCCGCTGCGCCAACCGCTTGTTGTTTTGCATGGTAGAAAGTACCTAAATCACGCAGAGGTTGGTAAAACTCTGGCGCCAAGATAAGGATAAACAAACCTGCGAATAGCGTAATGCCAACGCCGTAGTGGCCGAAGTTAAGCTCGCCGATGTAAGTGAAACCAAAGTAAACCGCCGTCATCGCAATCGAGATAGACGTGAAGAACTCAAGTACTGCAGACGACAAGAAAGCGATCTTCAATACATCCATGGTGCGCGTTCTGAACACCTCAGATGCACCTTTCAATACTTCTGTTTCAGCGTTTGTGCGGTCAAATAGACGGATGGTTGTCATTGACTGCAAACGGTCGTAAAAGTGACCAGAAAGACGTTGCAGTGCTTTGAAGTTTTTACGGTTTGCATCGGCTGCTTTCATACCCACAAGTGCCATGAACATTGGTACCAGTGGAGCAGTAATCAAGAAGATCAGTCCTGCTGCCCAGTTTACTGGGAACACCACAACCAAAATAATGAATGGAATCATTACCGACAAAGACATCTGAGGTAAGTAACGAGAGAAGAAGTCTTGCATGTCTTCGACTTGTTCTAGCAACAGGGTTGCCCACGTACCGGCAGGTTTGCCTTTGATATAAGCAGGGCCCAACTCACGTAACTTATCAAGGATCAGTTGCCTGATGTAGACACGGATCTGTTCACCACAGCGATAACCTGCGATCTCACGTCCCCATGTACAGCCAGCACGGCCAACGACCGATAATGCCAAGCCTGCGAAATGACCAACCAGTTCAGACTTATCGACATTTTCGATGATCAGCTGGTGAAGAATAGAGGCGAGAAGAGCTGCTTGAGCAATTAAAAACACGCTTGAAAGTACGCCAAGGCTAATCGCAATCATAAGCCAGCGTTTCGCTAACTTACTCTGTTGCTTAAGCCACTTGTTCAAGCTGCGTTGTTTTTTCTTATCCATTATGAAGGCTTAATGATAATTATTATTTGTTGAGGGCGGCTAGTATACAAAAGAAAGCCCAGTGGATATACCACTGGGCTCTAGGGATTTACAACAAAATGTGATGACGCCCTGCATCTACTGAGGCGAGAGCACCGATAATCAAATCTGCAATCTCAGATTTACTTATCGTTAAGGCCATCTAGGAAGCGTTCAGCATCCAGTGCAGCCATACAACCTGTACCAGCAGAAGTGATTGCTTGGCGGTAGTTGTGGTCCATTACATCACCTGCAGCGAACACGCCTGGGATGCTGGTTTGTGTCGCGTTACCTTCAAGACCAGACTGAACAATGATGTAATCATCTTTCATGTCGACTTGGCCTTTGAAGATTTCAGTGTTTGGTTGGTGACCGATAGCAATGAATGCGCCCATTACTTCGATATCTTCTGTCTTATCAGACTGAGTATCTTTAATACGAACGCCCGTTACGCCCATGTCGTCGCCCAGAACTTCGTCTAGCGTGCGATCAGTGTGAAGAACAATGTTGCCGTTCTCTACTTTGTCCATTAAACGTTTCACTAGGATCTTTTCAGCGCGGAACGTGTCACGGCGGTGAACTAGGTGAACTTCAGATGCGATGTTAGACAGGTAAAGTGCTTCTTCAACAGCCGTGTTACCACCACCAACTACCGCCACTTTCTGGTTGCGGTAGAAGAAACCATCACACGTTGCACAAGCAGAAACGCCACGGCCTTTAAATGCTTCTTCAGAATCTAAACCTAAGTACTTAGCCGATGCACCCGTAGAGATGATCAATGCATCGCACGTGTACTCGCCTGAATCGCCTTTAAGACGGAAAGGGCGGTTAGATAGGTCGACTTCGTTAATGTGGTCGAACAGGATCTCTGTTTCAAAGCGCTCTGCGTGCTCTTTCATGCGATCCATTAGAGCTGGACCCGTTAAACCTTCAGGATCACCCGGCCAGTTTTCCACTTCTGTCGTGGTTGTAAGCTGACCACCTTGCTGCATACCGGTAACAAGTACTGGGTTTAGGTTTGCACGAGCAGCGTAAACTGCAGCTGTATAGCCAGCAGGGCCAGAACCAAGAATCAATAAATTACAGTGCTTTACGTCGCTCATGAGGACTCCGAAATTGAATTTGTTTTAATTTATAATCGCTTAGGATTGTATGGAAAATATGGAGGCAATAAAAGGTTAAACAAGGGCAGAAGTGTAATTAATCGTTATACGTTAGAACATAACCGAACTAAATGATGGTCTTGTAATCCTGTGTCTTAGATCAATAGCGATAAGTCAAGGAAAGTGCTCTTGCAAACAGCTATGCATACTGCTCACTTTTAGGGCCTTCTTGATCATGGTGTTTCTATAGCAGTATTTACTTTTTTGCGTATACATTGATGAGTAGAAAAACAAGAGAACCTGAATCCTATGTTTTATTTTAAAAAGTTTGCGTTAAAAGACGCTGCAAGAATTCATCAAAATTAGCGTGCAGATAAGCGACCACAAGACGCACTTTTAGTATGAACGGCATGATTACAAACAGGTGTAATGTTGGTTAATACTTGAACTGTTGAGTGTTTCTCAGTTGTTATTTTTTTGTATGTGTTATTATTGATATTTATATATTGCGCGGAATCATTTGAACTCTATGCAGATTCTAATCCTTTTTATCAATGTGTTTATTGTGTGCCTGAATTCGGTTTTTGCTTCTCCGCTGCAGGTCAGCGGGGAACAATCTGTGTTAGCTAATGAAGCTGTAAGATGGTATGAAATGCCTTTGTTATCTGATCCAGTCGATTTTCCCATATTAAAAAAACACATTGAATCCTCTCCAAGGATTGAAACGATATTTGGTGGTGAAGGGGCGTTTGGGTTGAGAGTTGATTTGGCCAACTCCGATATCAAGTCGTCACAACAAATAGTTACACTCCATGCAAACTATTTGGATCAAGGCTGGGGTTACTGGCAATCAACAAATGGTCAAGTAAGGCGAATACTTGATTTTGGCCAATTAAGTAACAAGAGTATCTTGCATCTGCATAGGCAAAGCTTCCCGTTAATATTGAATGCGGAGGAATCTGGAACACTTTGGCTCTACTTGGAAGCAAAGAAATTTCCAAAGGCAGTTAACTTCACTCTTCAACCTGAATATCCATTTTATATTCACGTTTTCCGCAACAATACGCTCACATTAGCTTCTATTACTGTCATGCTAACGTTGGGAGTTTTCGCTCTTTTTTGTTACTTTCAAACTAAACATCCAGTCACACTGGCTTGTGCTGGTTATGTTGGGCTACATGGCCTGGGATGGTTCGCCGCTTCAGGCGCTTGGGGGTACTTATTACCAAGCCAAAGCTGGAACCCAGTTTATTTTGGAATGGTATTGTTTCCGTTTGCGGTTGCTTTTTCTTGCTATTACACAAGATTATTGTTTGGATTTCCGCAGCATTTTATTCGTATTAATCTTACCTTTCAGGCCTTTAGTTGGCTGTGTGTCATTATCGGGTTTATTAATGTCTTTGCCCCGTTTTCGTTGACTTTTGTTATGTCCCATTTAATTGCGGCAATCTGGGTGCCGACAATGATAGTGACTGGCGTATTGATGGTTTATCAACGAAACTTTGTCGCTAAATATTATTTGATCGGTGGTCTTTGTTATGGCACGGCTTTGGTATATTACATTTTTGCGCATTTTGCACCATTGCCGACTCAGAGATCGACAGAAGTCATCGTTGTTGTTGCATTAGCAATAGATTGTACCTGCATTTTATTGTCACTGACTGAATGGTTGCGGATTCAACAACATCAACATCAGAAAACCTATATCCAGTCGAGGGTGGATAGTTTAACGGGGCTTGGAAACCGGCTGGATTTTAATGATGCGAGTAAACAATTAGTACATCATTCCTATTGTATCGTCTTCATCGATTGTGATGGCCTTAAATCGATTAATGATACTTATGGTCATGATGAAGGGGATCGCTTTTTAGGATACACCAGCCGCATGATGCGAGAAAAATTTACAGACCTTGGAATGGTTTATCGAGCTGGTGGCGACGAATTTATCTGGTTGTTGAAAGTGGATAAAGAGAAACAAGTTGAGGCTCTCTATTCTCAGATTGAGCTTAGAGTGACTCAGGTGGAAGAGCAAATTCGCAGTGCTGATTGGCCTCAGTCTGGCCTCAGTTTTGGAAGCGCATCTAGTTTTGAATGTGTCAATTTTTCTGAGTGTTTGAGCTTAGCTGACCAGCGAATGTACCAGCAGAAGCGCTCGAAGAACGGTTTTAAAAATCAGTCCAGTGAAATTGAGTGTTAGCTAAATTCCCTATTTTCTAAGTGAATCGTTTTAAGTCTAGTTAACTTATTTTCGTTTTGACTTTTGGTGTAAATGTCACCAAAGGTGGCTCTTTTAGCAACCAACCTTTCAAGCTTGCTTACCCTCTCATCTGTTTTGTGTAGAACATTCCCAATCTTTATAGTCGCCTATTTTTAACGAATTCTAAGTTAGGACATAAAGGCAGACCATCATATTCCAAATAAACGCATCATTTATAATTGTAGGTTTTATTAGAAAGCACTCTATTTGAGGGCGGCCGAGTTCCCCCCGAACTCGACCTGTTCCAGACGCGCAAGCAAAGGCGTTTGGTTTCTGGTGTACTCATAAATTAACCAATTTCAGTTTGTTGTGTAAATAATCAATAGCTTGGCAATTGATAGGTAGGTCGTATTTCGTTGTGCAAAAGCATAGAAATGAATGATGGCGAGCGTGATGCCTGAACTCAGGCAAGAAGGCTGGCGTATTAAAGGGAAAGGGCTGACACAATATGAAACATAGCTTGCTAGTTTATAATATCGTTAAATTTAAATTTGCAGGGATTTATAACTAGCCAGTGGAGTGTGCTAGTTTTAAGAGTTGGTCATCTTTTATTCTGGTGTTATGCACTGCTTTTGAATTTAAAGTTAGTTTTACTATCTGAATTATTATTTCTGACGGGATAAATGATTGTTTAATGTTGATTTGACAAGATCTTCAAGTATCCTTTATGTAAACAAAACGTTAAATATCGAAAGTAAATTAACAATCATTAAGGAGTCGATGATGTTACATGCTCACGAAAATACCCTACATATTACCCACCTCAGTAACCACGCAGTTGAGGAGTTGTCACCGTCATTCTCTAAGCTTCCAAGCACAGAGCATGCGGATGGTCAGTTTCGATTGAGAAGGTACTCGGTGGTTCAATTCAGTAATGGACAAGTCGTAGAGCTAGACAAACATAACTTTGTTCAGTCTGAAGACATTAATCACTTTCAAGGTGACGTTGTTCGCCAATTCGAACCAATTGAAGCACCAATCTTAAGCAGCGAAGGCATGCAAGAGATGTGTGAGTTGTTCATTGAAACCAATGGGCTTGAAGACGGGCAAGAAATCGAAATCCACCAAATCCGCATCGCTGCCATTTTTGAAGAGACACAGGTTGCGCCAGAAGGTGTTCACCAAGATGGCTTCGACCACATCGCTTTAATTGGTGTTAACCGTCATAACATTGTGGGTGGCGAGATCATGCTGTACCAAGATTCTCATGAAGCACCGTTCTTTAGAAAAGTGCTTGAAGACGGCGAAGTTGCAATGCTTGCAGACAGTAAGCTATGGCACAACGCACAGCCAATTCGCACCATAGACCACGACGAGATGGGTTACATGGATGTGTTTGTTCTAACGGCTAAGGATGCGCGCAATGTCCTTCACTCTTAATGATGTGCGCCAGCAGTTTAGCGCGCTAGGCCAATACCATAACGGTAAGCCGGTGACCTTTTTTGATGGGCCGGGTGGCTCTCAGGTTCCTGAAAATGTTTTAGCATCCATGACGGAATACCTTGGGCACTTTAATTCAAACCTAGGCGGTCATTACTTTTCTAGCCAGAAGACCACAGGTTTAATGCAGCAAGCGAGAGAAGCGGCACAAGCGCTACTCAATGCTGAGTCTTCTGGCAACGTTGTGTTCGGTGCGAACATGACCTCGCTGACCTTCCAACTTAGCCGAGCGATCAGCCGCGATTGGAAAGAGGGCGATGAAGTTATCGTCACTGCGTTAGACCATTACTCGAATGTATCAAGCTGGCAGCAAGCCGCAGACGACAAAGGCGCGATTGTTCGCCAAGTTCGTGTCGACGAGTCGGATTGCAGCCTAGACATGGCGCACTTTGAGTCACTGCTGAATGAGAAAACCAAACTTGTCGCGGTGACGTTTGCTTCGAACACGACGGGCTCGATTGTTGATATGGCGAAAGTTATCGAGCTTGCACATCAGCATGGCGCGCAGGTTTATGTCGATGCCGTACATTACGCACCGCATCACTTGATCGATGTTCAGCAACTGAATTGTGATTTCTTAGCGTGTTCAGCTTATAAGTTCTTCGGCCCGCATGTGGGCATTGCTTATGTTGCACCTCAATGGCTACACACGTTAAAGCCTTACAAGGTAGAGCCTGCAACCAATATCGGCCCAGGCCGTTTTGAAACAGGTACGCAAAGCTTTGAAGGCCTTGCCGGTGTGATTGCAGCAGTAGATTACTTGGCGCAGTTTGGTGAGCCAACCGACTCATTGCGTTCTCGTTTAGAGCAAAGCTACGCGCTTTATAATAAGCATGAGAGCCAACTGAGTGAGTACTTCCTTAAACGCTTGTCTGATCTCGAAGGGGCAAAGCTTTACGGGAAAACAGAGTTTGACTCGAATCTAAGAACGCCAACATTTGCCATCACCTTTGATAATCACTCTCCAGAGTTTATCGCTAAGAAGCTGGGCGAGCATAATATCTGTGTGTGGAATGGACACTTCTACGCGCTAGGTTTGGTGAAGCAGCTGGGTATCGAAGAGCAGGGCGTGGTGCGTATTGGTTGTATGCATTACAACTCGATTGAAGAGATCGACTTGCTGTTCAATGTGCTTGAAGGGATCTTGCGAAGCCATTAGCAAGCAGTCACTAGCACTTAATAGCTAAAGAATTAGAAAAGAGCATACTTCTCTCATGAACATTGAGTAGGAAGTATGCTCTTTTTCGTTTCACAGCGCTTATTACTTATTTACGTAACGCCAGTGATTCGATTAAGACCGCTTTTAATCAAGACAGCTGCTCAACAATAGCTACACCCACTGCGTGTGCGCTGGTTGGGTTCTGACCTGTAATGACTCGCTCATCAACAATCACAAGCTCTTGCCAAGGTTGAACCTTGTTGAAACGCGCTGCGCTGCGAGCAAGAGACTCTTCCAATAGGAATGGAATGTCGTTGATGGTGCCAAAGTCGATCTCTTCTTCACGAGTAAAGCCAGTCACCGATTTAGAGCTCAATAGCTTCTCGCCGTTGCTTAAAACAATCGGAAGCAGTGCTGCTGGGCCGTGACATACTGATGCGATCACACCGCCATCTTCATAGTGCTTAGCTGCAATAGCTGCGAATTGCTCGTCGGTTGCTAAGTCAGAAAGCAAACCGAATCCACCTGGGTAGAAGATAGCATCGTAGCTTTCTGCATTAATTTGGCTTACAGGGATCGTATTGTTAATACGGTTTTGGAAGTCATCATCAGCCAAGATCTCCGCGTTTACTGAATCCCCTTCAATATCTGTCCCATACAACGGACCTTTACCACCCTTGATAGAAGCGATGTCGTACTCAAAACCCGCAGCCAAGATCTCTTTCAGAGCATGAGTCAGTTCAGGCGCGTAAGTCCCGTTCGCTTGGTCTGTATCGCCTAGTGTTGCGTGGTTAGTTACAGGTATTAGTATTTTTTTCATGATTCTTCCCTTTGAGCACGTTTGTTTGGTTTCAGCGTCGTTGTTTAGACATCCGCGTTTCTAAGACAGACATCCGTTTTATTGATAGAGGTGCCGCTGTTTCGTTACCTGTAATACTAATAGTAAACCATTTGAGTGATAATATGCCGAATAGACAAAACATTATTGCTATATAGCAATAATCGAATGAGAATTAGTCGGGTATGAATTCGTAGGGTGTAAACAGGTGAAGTATGGACAGCTTTGAAGGGATTAATGAGTTTGTTGCAGTAGCCGAGTGCCACGGCTTTTCTGCAGCAGCAAAACAACTGGGTTGCAGTACCAGTCATGTCAGTCGCCAAGTTTCAAGATTAGAAGAGAGAGTGGGTGTGGCGTTGCTTGCACGCTCTACACGAATGGTGAGCCTGACTGAATCGGGTCACACCTATTATCAGCAGTGTAGAGATTTGGTCATTGGGCTGCAACAGGCCAATGAACAAGTCACGTCTCAACAAACTCAGTTGAGTGGTACTTTACGTGTTAGTGCGGCGGGCGCATTTGCAGAGAACCATGTTGCCGCGGCGCTGATGGAATTTGCTAAAGATCATCCTGAGCTCACCATAGAAATGAATTTCAATACCAAGATGGTTAACTTCATCGAAGATGGCATCGATTTCGCGATTCGTTATGGTCGATTGGACGATTCAGGATTGGTGGCAAGAAAGCTGGTTGATCGCCCGATGGCAGCGGCAGCAAGCAAAGATTACATTGCTGAGTTTGGTGCTCCAGCGAATCCAGAACAACTCAAGCTGCACAGCTGTATTATCGCCAACAGTGACCAGTGGTTGTTCGAGAACGATGGAAATCCGCTAACCGCAGTCAGAGTTCATGGCCGTTGGAAAAGCAACAATTCAAGCGCTGTACTGAAAGCTTGCGAAGAGGGGCTTGGCATCGTTTATCTTCCTAAAAGCAGTTTCAATGGCAGTCTTAGCAATGGAAAACTCGTCCCTGTGTTAGAAGAGTATTGGGGAGCGGGCACAAGCAGTTGGATTGTTTATCAGAACCGTCGTTTTCTTCCACAGAGAGCACGGTTAGCTATCGACTTCTTAGTCTCATATTTCTCTGATTGGAATGAATAGTTCGTAGGTTTAAAGAATAGTGCGCAGGTTTAAAAGAATAGCGAACAGGATTTGAAGTGGTTGGGAGCGGATTCTTTCATCAGTTCAAGGCCAAAAGTAGAAAAAGATAATGGTTACATTGGTATAGGTTATCTATTTCTGTTTTTTGACGCGAATAATGGGATTGAGATGCTTGTCTACTTTTACTAACTCGTGTTAGCAATTGAGTTGTAGAGAAGGCCGCAACAGTACGATATACTAGATGGCATATTAATGTCCCTAGCGCGTGATAGATTGTGTGGAAGCGTTGGCAGGATGTATTGTTATGCTCCAGTTCGTGAAGTATAGCTATAATGCGGAGTTGGCAATGTCTTCAATAAATTTCGAATCCACGTACGGTGTAATAACTATTCAAGATATGAATGTAGTTAGTGTTGACGCTAATTATGCTCGTATTTATGGATACCAATCACCCGAAGAACTACTTTCCAATATAGATAGCTTTCTGGACCTCATTCCAGAAGAGTTTCACGTTCTCGCCTACCAAAATTACCTTGAAACCGTCAGTGGTCAACGCGACCCGCAGGTGCATACTTACACCAATGTTGATCGCCACGACAGAGAGTTCACCGTGTTCTCTATCGACCATGTGACTGAATGGCAAGGTAGGCCTGCGCTGCAAGTTACGGTCATCGATCTTTCTCCTGCGATTCAGCTGCAAAACGTAGTGCGCGAACAAGATAAAATGTACCACGATATGATCATGCAATCCGGTCAGGGCATCTTGGTTCATCGAGATTTTAAGCCGCTGATGGTTAATCAATCTTGGGTCAACATGCAAGGCGCGGCTTCCATCGAGCAAGTATTAGAGCTGGACTCTATCCTTGAACTGGTACCAAAACGGAATGCCGATGGCATCAGCAAGCACTATCACGCGATCGTATCAGGGGAGTTGTCAGGTACTAGTACCGTGGTTGAAAACATTGGCTTTGACGGCGTTCATCGGTTCTTCAATATTTACGACAATGCGATTACTTGGAAAGGTCAGCCAGCCGTTCAGGTTGTGCTCGAAGATGTGACTCAAAAGGTGATGCTGGAAAAGCAGTTGGTACACCAAGCGAACTTCGATGAAATGACCGACTTACTTAACCGTAGAGCGATTTATGAGTGGTTGAGAGAGCACATGTCCTCTAAAAACTACCTTGTTTGTATGCTGCTAGATATCGATGATTTTAAGTCGATTAATGACACTTACGGTCATATGGTCGGTGATGAGGTCATTTGTGCTTTGGCTAATATTACCAAGCGCAGTGCCGAGAAAGCCGGCGGAGTCGCAGGCCGTTGGGGGGGCGAAGAGTTCATTATATTTATCCCAAACACGTCTCTTGAAACAGCACACGAAGTGTCAGAAGAGATTCGCCAACAGTTCAATCAAGTTGAATTCAGAATCGATGAACAGTTACGATTTAATTCGAGTGTCAGTATCGGAATCAGTGATAGCCAAGCCTGTGAAGACGGTGTCACGATTGATGCACTCGTGAATTTAACCGATCAATCTCTCTATCGCGCGAAAGCCAACGGCAAGAATTGTGTAGACGGAGATGTGGTTGCGCTCTAACGCCTAAAATCGTCATCGAAAGCGAATAGGATCGACAACGAAAAATGCCCTCAAGTCATCACTTGAGGGCATTTTATTTTTTGGCTATTCACTAAGCGCTTCTAACTATAAGAAACGTTTAAGTTCTACAAGTTATGCAGACACTTCCACTTCGTAAGAGCCAAATTTACGGATGTTAATCACGCCCGTATCTAAGATTAGGTATTGGCCTTTAATACCTTGCAGCACACCAGATACTTCAGGGTTCTTGTCAAAGTTGTGCGACACAATCTTCACTGGGTGCTGTTCAACTGGGTAGCTCAATGAAGTGATGTTTTCGCTCAGAATCTCGATAGCATCATCACCAAACTTCGCTCTGATCTCTTGGATTTTATCCTCAACCAACGGCAACAGTTCTTTGGCTTTTTCTACCAATTCCATATCGTCGCCGTCGCCTTTAAGCAGCGTGCGCCAGTTGGTTTTGTCAGCAATGTGCTTTGCTAACTCAACTTCGATCAGGCCAGAAATCTGACGTGTTTTTACCTTCAAGATAGGCAAACCTTGAGTCGCGCCTTGGTCAATCCAACGGGTAGGGATTTGAGTGTGACGAGTGATACCGACTTTTAGGCTTGATGTGTTCGATAGGTAAACGAAGTGATCAACCATGCAGTTCTCTTCACCCCATTGAGGCTCGCGACACGTGCCTTCATCGTAGTGACAAGTCTCTGGCTTCATGATGCACATGTCGCAGCTTGCTAGCTTTTTCATGCACACAAAACAGTGGCCTTGAGAGTAGCTCTTCTTAGTTTTCTTACCACATGAGCAGCAAAAAATATTGCCGGTGTGAGTGAGGTTGATGGTTTTACCAATCAGAGGGTTTAGCTCTACAAACTCTTCGCCTACAGGCAAACGGTAGGTAACCGCGCCATCAAGGGAAGCACTCATCTTTTTGAGTGTTCCTTTTGCTAATAAAGACATGACATTACTCGTTGTATTTTGGTTATTATTTCGTCGACTCGATTGCGCTGTGAGCAGGCAGTACGGTTAACGATGATTATGCGATGAGTATAACAAATAGAGCCTGTTTTTATACGCAATATTACTTGATTCTCGCCGTGAATAATCAACAGCAAATACATGCATTAAAATATAGTATGACATTTTGTTCGGGCGTGATATAACGTTTTTTAGTGATTTATTGGTATTAAGATCACTAATTTATCTAACTTGTTTTTTATCGTGAAATCCCAACTATAGGGATATTAAGCAGGAAGCTTAGACGTGAAGTGGATCCATAAGATTGTTATCTTTCTAGTTATCGCAACGCTTGCCATTGTGCAGTATTACCGTGTGAGCGGAAATCGTGTGATAACGGCAATTACCCCTGATAAATATGAATTTATCGCGACCAGTGATCAAGTTGATAGGGGCGTCAGTACATCCCAATTATCCTACGAAAATGGGCAGTATATTCTCGACTGTGAACTTAAAGAGTCGGAGTATCCTTGGCCTTATTGCGGCCTATCGATTCGTATCAATCCAGACATTACCGAAGGCCTTGATCTCTCCCAGTATCACACCTTTAGAGTGAATATTGATTACCATGCGGAAGCGGACTCTCGTGGCCGTTTGAGAACTTACCTACGCAACTACAATCCTGCTTATTCTGTTCCCGATGACGAGTACACACATAAGTACAACGGGATGGAGTTTTCTCCAGGAGTCGATGGTGGTGTGATTGAAATCCCGATCAAAAATCTGCAAGTGATGACATGGTGGCTGGCTGACAACGACATTGCGTTAGAGCATTCGGCCCCTGAATTTTCGAATGTGAATATGGTTGAGTTTGCTACTGCGTCTGGAGCGAAACTCGGTCACCACAGAATCGTCATCCGCAGTATTGAGTTCGAAGGTTCGTATATCACCGCAGAAAGCTTGTTCATGATCCTACTGTTTGTGTGGGTGGGGACGGGCACCGTATTCTTGCTGTCAGAGTTAAACCGTTCAAGAAAACGCATGGTGATCGCAGAGAAAAGACATCACCACTTAAAGAACGTCAATCGCGCACTGAGAGAACAGAATTTTGAATTTTCAGAGATGGCCCATCGTGATGAGTTAACCGGAATACTAAACCGCCACGCGATTCGTGATTGGTTGAAAATGCAGTCACAACATGTGAAGCAAGGACATGGCAAGCTGGGTATGTTGTATCTCGATATCGACTACTTCAAGAGTGTAAATGACAAGTACGGACATCAAATGGGTGACCATATTTTACGCGAGTTCAGCATGGTGGTGGGCAGTTCGATCAGCGCTACCGACAAGTTGGTGAGATGGGGTGGTGAAGAGTTCATTGTTTTTTGCCCTGAGACCGAAGCCGGAGAGGCGCAGATAAAAGCTGAACGCATTCGATTATTGGTTAGCCAGCACCTTTGGGTTCATGGCGATCCGCTGACATGCAGTATCGGTGTTGCCGAGATGAAGCAAGAGCGAGTGACAGAGACCATTGCTCGCGCTGATGAAGCTTTATATCAAGCAAAGCATTCAGGTCGAAACCAGGTGATCTTGAGTCACTAATCTGAAAATTGTTTTGATGAGTTTATAAGCCACACGTGCATATGTGACGTGTGGCGTTTTTATGGTTCTTCTCCCAAAAGCCAAAACAAAAAAGGTGGCGCGGGGCCACCAAAAGGGAAAGCGTTTCTTGTTTTTATATGCCCGTTCAGTGCTTGCTTACGCTGAACGGGCATTTTTGTCTTGGTTGAACCGGGGGAAGTTCAACCAGTTTAGGGGAGCATTCCTGTAAGCATGCGCTTATAGAACGTTAGTGTTTACCAGAAGATCCAAGCGAACAGAGTCAGAACTAGGATACAAACTAGGTTCAACACCATACCGATTCGCATCATCTCTTTCTGCTTGATGTGACCCGAGCCAAACACGATTGCGTTTGGTGGTGTTGCAACAGGAAGCATGAAGGCACAAGACGCAGCAACAGCGATCAGTGCAGACAAAATAACTGGCGACATACCAAGTGCTTCAGCGATGGTTGCGAATACTGGCACCAGAAGTGCTGCACTCGCTGTGTTACTCGCAAATTCCGTTAGGAATACCACGAACGCTACCACGGCTAGAATCGTAAGCAGTACGCCAGCTGTTTCTAAAAATCCGCTTAGTGAGTGTGCTAAGAATACGCTGGTTCCTGTCGCTTTTAGAATGTTACTTAAGCAGATACCACCACCGAATAGGATAAGAACACCCCAGTCCGTTGTCTTCTCAACGTCTTTCCATTCCACCGCTCTAGAAGCGCCAAGCAGTACAATTGCGCCAATCGCTACTAAGCTATCAAATTTAGAGAATCCGCCAATCATTGCGTTGATTGGTTTACCGAATATCCAAAGCGTTACGGTTAGAAGGAAGATAGACAGTGTGATTTTCTTGCTGTTTGTCCATTCAACTGGGGCATGGTCTAGCTCGAATTTGTGGTCAAGCTTCGGCTTAGTCATCACGTAAAGAATAATCATCGCGATTGGCAGTAAGATCATTGAGATTGGTAGGCCAAGTGCCATCCACTCTGTGAAGCTCAAGCCAACTTCTGCCGCCGCAATTGCGTTTGGTGGGCTACCAACCAAGGTTGCGATACCACCAATCGATGCACAGTAAGCGATACCCAGTAGTACGAACACGTAGGTGTTGCGGTCTTCACTTTGGTCAACCTTGTTCATGATGCCAAGAACAAGAGGAAGCATCATTGCTGTGGTGGCTGTGTTTGAGATCCACATTGATAGACCTGCACTCACACCGAACAACATGAACACAGCGACCGACATTCTGCCTTTTGCTATCAGCAGCACTTTGTCAGCTATCGCTTTATCTAGCTCTTGCTTGTTCAGTGCAGCTGCTAATGCGAAGCCACCCATGAATAAGAAGATGATCGGGTTTGAAAAGTTAGCCAGCGCTGCGGGCGTATTGAACACACCAAACAAGACAGCCAAGAGTGGAACGAGCAGAGCGGTGATGCTGACATGAATAGCTTCGGTTAACCATAGAACCGCAACGAACACGAGAATACTCAAACCAGTATTGACTTGTGATTCGAAAGGAAGGGTGTTGAGCAAGAGTGCGAATAGCGTGAAATTACCAATTAATATCATGCTGTTGCGGGTGAACAACCAGTGTTTCAGTGTAGTAACAAGTGCCGTCATAAGACGCTCCTTTTGTTATCCTCGTTTTATTGGTGCACGACTTCATTGAGTCGTGCTTATTATTTTCGAGGTATATAGCTTGATGTAGGGTCAGACTTTGTTGGGAGAATGTTACTTAAGTTAATAAAGGCGTGTTGGTGTGTTTTTGTGTAACAGTGGGGAAATGTGAGGCAACAAATTCAAAATGTGTAGTTTTCTACACATCTGTCTCTGCTGGGTCTGCAATAGGGTTTGTTGTAGGATCTACAACAGGGTTTACAGAGGGGTCAGTCATAGGGTTTGGAATCGGAAATGATTCCGGTTTTGGACTCGATTGAATGGGCTCTTTAGGTCCAAGGAACTTTGGCGTTGTCCCCATAATATACAAATCTAAGAAGGCTTTGGTACGCGCAAAAACTTCACGCAAACGGATAGAGGTGCCTGAATGATGAGTAGGACCTGAAACCGCTAAACATTGTGCATGAATATCGTAAGAATTAGCGATAAATAGTGCTCTTTCACAGTGGAATTTCTGAGTAATGATCAGGAAGTTGTCGGTGTCGAAGATCTTTTTAGCGCGAACAATCGAGTCTAAGGTTCTAAAGCCTGCGTAATCGAGGTTAATGCGTTCATCGGGTACACCCGCTTTCAGCAAGTCGCGTTTCATCGTCCACGGCTCATTGTAAGAGCGATGAGCGTTATCACCACTTAACAGAAACTGGTCGACTTTTTCACGGTCGAACAGCTCAATCGCGGCTTCGATTCGGTGCTTATAATAGTCGTTGAGTGTTCGACCCAAATATTTGCTCGTGCCAAGCACAACGGCGACCTCAAGCTCAGGCACTTCATCTATATCGTAGATGATGCGATCTTCCGCTTGCCATGAAACCCAATAATCGATCGCAATAACCGCAGCGCTGCCTACTAAGAACACGAGGAAAGCGCCAAACAGAAAACCTTGCAGTTTTTTGTAAGCTTTTTTTATGTAGCTACGGATAATGTGAGAATCAAATTTCACTCTCGGTATGGTCCTTTCACTGAGCATTAATTTTTGAGTGCTCGATAATACCAAATAAAAATGAGAAAAATCAGTTAAAAAGACAAGACAGTTTAAAGAAAAAAGCCCCTGCAATTGCAGAGGCTCATATAAGAGTCGTTAACGCTCTTTATTCCAAGCGCAGTACGCTTTATTAGAATGCCGTGCGCTTGTAGCGACGGTAAACTGGCTGCCAGAAGTGCTGGTCAATCGCTTGTTGCAGTGCTTCTTCAGTGATCTCTAGAGCAACGCCCTGTTCAATCGCCTTTTTACCTACCGCAAGAGCAATTTTCTTAGATACCGTGTGGATCTCTTCCAATGGTGGAAGTAGAGCACCTGTGCCATTGATTGCTAGTGGAGAACACGTAGCAAGTGCACGGCTTGATTCCATTAGCATTTCGTCAGTGATGCGTGAAGCATTCACAGCCAATACACCAAGGCCAATACCTGGGAAGATGTAGCTGTTGTTACACTGAGCGATTGGGTAAGTTGTGCCGTTGTGAACGACTGGCTCAAATGGGCTACCTGTCGCAACAAGTGCTTGGCCATCAGTCCAACGAATAATGTCGTTTGGCGTCGCTTCAACACGGCTTGTTGGGTTCGACAGTGGGAACACGATAGGGCGTTCACTGTGTAGGTTCATCTCTTTGATGACTTCTTTGCTGAATAAACCTGGAGCACCAGACACACCAACCAATACGGTTGGTTTCGCGTGGCGAACTACGTCTAGTAGAGAGAAACCAGTGCCATCGCTTTCCCAGTCTTTGGTGTTTTCGTTGGTTTGAACCAGACGCTGTTGGAAATCAAGCAGGTTTTGCATGCCTTCTTGTAGCAGACCCCAACGGTCAACCATGTAAACTTGAGAGCGAGCTTGTGCATCGCTGATACCTTCAGACACCATTTGGGCAATGATAGCTTCAGCAATACCACAACCTGCAGAACCCGCACCTAAGAAGGTGATGCGTTGATCTGAAAGTTTGCTGTTTGCTGCTTTACATGCTGCAAGTAGAGAACCAACCGTTACGGCTGCTGTGCCTTGGATATCATCGTTGAAACAACAGATGCGATCTTTGTAGCGCTCAAGCAGTGGCATTGCGTTCTTTTGTGCGAAATCTTCGAACTGAACTAATGCATCAGGCCAACGGCGTTGAACCGCTTGGATGAACTCTTCAACGAATGCATCGTAGTCAGCACCCGTAATACGAGGATGACGCCAGCCCATGTACATTGGGTCAGCAAGACGTTGAGGGTTGTTAGTACCCACATCGAGCACGATTGGTAGCATGTAAGCTGGGCTGATACCGCCACAAGCTGTATAAAGTGCTAGCTTACCAATTGGAATACCCATACCACCGATGCCTTGGTCTCCCAAACCAAGAATACGCTCACCATCCGTAACCACGATAACTTTAACGTTGTGGTTTGTCGCATTATTCAGTAGGTCATCGATACGATCGCGGTTCGGGTATGAGATAAACAGACCACGGCCACGACGGTAAATATTTGAGAAGTTCTCACATGCTGCGCCAACTGTTGGCGTATAAATGATAGGCATCATTTCAGAGATGTGGTTTTGAACTAAACGATAAAAAAGCGTTTCATTAGTGTCTTGGATGTTACGAAGGTAGATATGCTTATCCATATCACTTTCGAAGTTACAATATTGTTTGTATGCACGTCCTACTTGCTCTTGGATTGTTTCGGTTGTTTCCGGTAACAAACCTTCAAGGTTGAAAGAACTGCGCTCTTCAGCAGAGAATGCGCTGCCTTTGTTTAGAAGAGGTGTACTTAGTAGAGCAGGACCAGCATAAGGGATATATAGAGGGCGTTTATCGTTGTTCATTGGATGCCTAATATGGGAGAAAGGGTAACTAAAAAATGATAACGGTTTAGTTATTCAATTGTAAATAGTTTCTCCGCGATCTGAGCAAACAAAATGATATTCTTACCTCTGTCCCACACTTATCGAATTTCAACACGATAATTCGTTATACTTTGCTCACACTTTTTCGCTACTCGCCATTTTATGTCATTACTTCCCATCGATGCTTATCAAAACGTATTCCACGAACAAATCGCTAATTCTCACCTTGTCGTAGAGGCGGAAACCGGATCAGGTAAATCAACGCGCCTGCCACTTTGGGCCTCTCAACATGGACGAGTGTTAGTGGTGGAGCCAAGACGCATCGCGTGTACATCACTGGCTAAATATCTCGCGCAGCGATCAGGCGAGAAGTTGGGTAGCAAAGTGGGCTATGCGATTAAGCTTGAGTCGGAATACAACGAGCAAACTAACGTTGTTTTTGTGACGCCCGGTATCGCGCTGCGTTGGTTATCAGAAGATGGATTAGCTAGTTTTGATGTGATCGTGGTGGATGAGTTTCACGAGAGGCGCTGGGACATTGATCTGCTGGTGGCGATTCTGAAACAAAAAGCGAGTCATCGTTTGGTGATCACTTCAGCAACCATTGAGGGTGAACGCCTTGCTCATTATTTGGATGCGAATCGCATAAGCTGTGAAGGGCGAACCTATCAAGTTGAGATTGAGCACAGAGCGAATGAATCCAGAACACTGCCTGATATCCGACATCTAGAGCAGCGTATCGCGGAAGAAGTGAATCATCAGCTGATCGCTTCTTCTGGCGATATGTTGGTTTTTCTGCCGGGTAAAAAAGAGATCGTGCAATGCGAACAAGCCTTGGCGAAAAATCCAGATATCCAAGTCGTTAAATTGCATGCGTCGGTCAGTGATAAAGAGCGAGATTCAGCCTTATCGGGTCGTAATATCAATACTGAAGGTAATGGCCTGAAAAAGGTCATCCTTGCGACCAACGTTGCAGAAACCTCATTAACCATTCCTGACATTGGCGTGGTGATAGATTCAGGATTAGAGAGACGCACCGTTCAGCGCAATGGCAGAACCACACTGATGCTTAAATCCATATCACGAGCGAGTGCCAAACAGCGAGCTGGCCGCGCGGGTAGGGTAATGGATGGCGTTTGCGTGCGTCTATATGGTGAACATGCGGCGTTAGAGTTAGTCACACCGCCTGAATTGCAGCGTGAAGAGCTGACTGAACCTATGTTGGCCGCAACATGTTGTGGATCTCCGCTTGAGAGCTTGTCCTTCCTTGACCCTATTCCAGAGAAATCACTCAACAGTGCAACTCAAACCTTGCTGACGATGGAAGCGATTAACGCCGACCATCAAGTTACCGAGCATGGTAAAAAGCTGTATCCGTTGCCGATTGATGCTTTGTATGCCGATATCGTTACTCGAATCAAAACCAAAGCATTAAAAGAGGCGATGGTTGATCTCACTGCGGCGCTGTCCGTTCCTGCTCGCTTGTATCAGTTACCAAACAATGCAGAACATCTTGAAGCGCTCGCGCAACAAGAGAAGGAAGGGTGTGATTTAAGCCTGTTGATTCAGATTGTGCGCGGTCGAGAATATCCGCATTTAGACATCGACCAACAGGCTCTGAATGAAGCTCAAGGATTGGCGAAGCAAATGCGGGAGGTATTTGAACTTCCTCAGCTAGAAGTCGCGTCACGTTTCCAACGCATTGAATTGCTCAAGACCATTGTGAATCTGCATCCTGAACTGGTGTTTGTGCGCCGACTGAAAAGGAAAGAAGCCTTTGCCAATGGTGTTTTAGAAGTGGTGCTCGGTCGTCAGAACCGTTTCCCTGATAATGCACAAGCGATGTTGGTGTTGGATACTCACAGCGTGCCGGGAAGAGGCGTTAAGCAAACACTGACCTTAGCGACGGTCACGACACCCATTCCTCTTGAGCTTCTCATTGATGCTGAACTAGGAGAGTGGGAGCAAGGCGAAACCGTTGTGAATGATGATGGTGTTTTTACCGAGATGGCATTGGTGTACACAGGCCGCACGATTACAACCAAACTCGTCGCCGCTGAAGGGCAACTATCGTTAAAACCTATCGTCGACCTTGTGTTAAATGGAGAGCAGCTTCCCGGTTTTGCAAAGGCTCGCACTCAAGAAATCAAACACTGGCAGTTGTATGTGAAACTTGGTCTCGATGAACAAACTAAATACACACCAGAAATTGAGAACATTAACTTTGAGCTATGGTTTATAGAGCAGCTTGAAGTACTAGGTGTTACTGATGTCAGCGAATTGGAAATGTTCGATCATGCAGACATACCGTTCGATGGCATTCCAACTTGGCTCTACTCAGAATTTTCGGAAAAATACCCGTTTGCATTGAGCCTTGCCGACTTGCAACTCGATGTTGAATACTTGCCCGCAAGAAAGCTGATTTACGTCCATTATCAGTCGGGTAGCCGAAAGTTATCGCCAAAACGTTGGGAGCTACCGACATGGTCTGGTTGGCGTATTCAGTTCAAAAAAGCGAGTCGAATAATTGATATTAAATAGATGGATAAGTTTTATCTCTAAAATATTAATCAAATAGATGCATATATGATTTTTCAGTGCTTATTTTGTTACAAGTTTGATTTTTATATTCCTTTTTAACCAATCAAAAGGTCATAAAAGACTATTCTTCTATATCCTATTGCTATAAAGAAAGAGTTGATAGATATTGAGTATATTGTGTTGCCAAAGTGTCGGGGGACATCATGGATAAACAGGAAGAGACGCGTGTAGAGTTCGATTACACAACATTTCTTGGCGCCTCATGCAGTAAAAAATGGACTTTTCTGGAAGCACTCACCACAATTGCGCCAGTGTTCAGTACCGTCTGGCGAGATAGCATTAAAGAGTTGGGCACCCCAGAGGATCGTTTATGGCAGATGGCATTGAAATCAATGTCGACGCGTAAAAGTGATGAGTCGAACATTGTTACCTTACTCAAGCTCGCTAAGCTGGAAGGGATCAATGAGCTCAAAGTGGTGATGCCATATTCACTTGAAGAAGAGCAGATCGAGTATATTGAATCGCGCAGTCATTTAGTGATTGCGGGTAATTCTGGAGAAGAGTTCACGATTAAGCTGTAACTTCAGCTCGCCTATAATCTCTCTCGAGGAATAGTAAAAACGTACACGTAAAAAGGGCCTCAAATATTGAGGCCCTTTTAGTATCTAAAACTTGAGTCTACGAGCTTATTAGCTTTCGAGCTTTTTATTTTGAGATTAAGCGATTAAGCAATTAAGCAATTAGCAATTAAGCGACTAGTCGATTAGACCATAGTCAGCGCGCAGTACATCGATGATCTCTTGCTTAGGATTTTCGCTCAGTACGATCTCCGCACCTGTGATTTTCGCTGCGATATCAAGGTAAGTGCGAGACAGAGACATTAGAGAATCCAGTGGAAGTTCATTGTCACGAGCCAATGCTTCACGTTCTGGCATACGCTCTTTATTCAAAAGAATGTCGGCATCAGGGAAGTAGTTAAGCAAGAACTGACGGAAGCCTTCTTTTGAATTCTCAACGATGTTGCCGTTGTTATATTCCTGAGTATCCCAAATGCGAGATGAATCTGGAGTACCGACTTCGTCCATGTAGATAAGCTTTTCTTTGCCTTGAGCATCGTTGACGTAGCCAAACTCAAATTTGGTATCAACAAAGGTTTGGTCTACTTTTGCTAGCGCTTGGCTGATTACGTTGAAGCCTTCTTTAAGAAGTTTTTCGTAATGCGCGATGTCGCTTGCTTGAGTAAAGTTGAATGCTGCGAAGTTATCTTCGATGTTGTTGCGTGTGATGTTCACATCGTCAGCTTCTGGAACGCCAGGAATACCTTTCAGAATCCCTTTTGTTGAAGGCGTGATCAGTAGCTCAGGCAACTTCTTGTCTTTCTCAAGGCCTTCAGGCATCTCGATACCACAGAATTCACGTTCGCCGTTTGCGTATGCACGCCACATTGAACCAGTGATGTATTGACGACAAATCGCTTCGATCATGACTGGGCGAGCTTTTTGTACAATCCATACGAACGGGTGAGGGATATCAAGAATATGACTGTCAGCAAGTCCGTTGTCTTTAAACAATTTGAACCAGTGGTTAGAGATAGCATTCAGAGCCGCTCCCTTACCTGGAACACCTTTAAGATTCCCTTCACCACGCCAGATACAATCAAATGCAGAGATACGGTCACTGATCACCATGATTGCTAAAGGCGCATCGGGTGCTACGTCGTAGCCTTTCTCTTTAATTAGTCGTTGGCTATCTTCTTCAGTTAACCAGTAGACTGAGCGAACCTTGCCACTGTGGACAGGTTTGTCAGTACGGATTGGTAGGTCATCATTTACGGCAAGAACTTGATCAGCAAGGCTCATTTAGACATTCCTATCTTTTATCAAACGTCATACAGAGAAGTGCGGTGTGCACATGATTAGACGGGCATTATACCCAATCTACTATTTGCTTCCAGAGAAAAAGCAAACGATTGCTAAATCTGCTGTTTAAATAAAAACCCCGCCTAACAATCCGCTAAAAAATGGGCGAATTGTAGGGCAGGGGAAGGCAGTATGTTTGGACTGTGTTTTGGCGAATTGTTTCTTAAGTTAAATTAAGTTTGTTAGCTAAAAGATTAAGCTATGTTTGTGGACCATGTTTTTGAGCCAAAATGTTATTAAGCCAACATGTTATTAAGCAAGGTGGCTTAGTGAATACGCTCTGAATTTGCATCCATAAAGAAGACTTCACATTGAAAGCGTAACCCTAATGTTCTTAGGTACTGTTGGCTGAACTGATCAATCGATGCACTTGCAACAATCGCGCTCGCATTCTTAGAGCGGATTGCTTTCTCGACAGTCTCTACCTCAGTCATTTGATGAGAGGCTTTCATATGAATAACGCGGTCGCAGCAAACATTATGTTGCTTAAGCTGCTTAGCCGATGGTCTTGGTGTTTGAGCCGTAAACAGTAACCACTGATGTTGATTGGACAGCAACGCCATTCTTGCAAACAACGCTTCCTCGTTTGAATTTTTGCTTTTACGAGAAACTGATGTAAATGCGCAGTGAACTAGCGGGCTAGAGTGTTGTGCTTTAACGTGTGCTTGAATCATTTTGCTGTCCTTATATACATGCTGTATGTGTATACAGTAGTTTTAGTTGCTTATAAGATCAAGCGTTTTTTGCGGGATTATTGGACGATTTCGTCTGAGGTTATGGATGGTAAATGATTAAATCATTGAAAGTATTCGATAAATTAAATTTGAATGAATCTGCTGTTTTGTATCATAAGTTGAATAAATGTGAGCTTTATACAGGTGTATACACTGGTTTTTGCAGAAAAGTACTGTATATACCTGTATAGAAGATAGAAGATAGAAGATAGAAGATAGAAGATAGAAGATAGAAGATAGAAGATAGAAGAAAGAAGAAAGAAGAAAGAAGAAAGAAGAAAGAAGATCTAAAACCACAGGCACAAAAAAAGCGCCTTAGGCGCTTTCTTATATTTCACGGTGTTGCTTATCTCAATGTCGCTTGGGAGAGTTTTGCTCTCATTTCCATTTCACCAATATTGAACTGGCGAACATCAATGGTTGCAATATCATTGCACTCGTTACATGCATGATGACACTTACCATCTAGGTAGTCGTGCTTTTTAACTAGGCTTGGCTTTTTGCACCAATCACAAACGCCTTCTATTGTGAACATATTCTCTCCTCACCTGTTTAAGTCAGGTGTATTTTCGGCGCAAATTATGACACAAGTAAGACCCATTAGTTAATAGTTTGTTACCCATTTTTGAGAGGGGGATCGATTGCAACACCAATAAAATCGATATCTTTGAGATCTAGGAAAATGAAGATGTGTGTTTGTTTACGGTTTTGTAACATTTTGTAAAATGGTTTTTAGCGCATTGTTCAAACGTTTCATTTCTTCGTCACATCCGTGACCATCTGGATGGTAGATCTTTGATAGCTGTTTGTATCGGATCTTGATGCTTTTCTGGTCGGGGATTGAGCTAGGTGTGTAGCCAAATAGCGCGCAGGCCACCTGCAAATTACTCAGACCTTTGCTGTTTTTCTGCTTCTTCAATTCGTGGAACATAGTGTTCAGCTGGCGTTTTTGCTGCTTAATCGTAAGGTCCTTCGAGCTAAGCTGCGCTTCAAGTGATTGTTGTTGCTGTCGCGAATCACCCGACTTTAGAGCTTGTCTTTTTCTTGAGATAACGAGCGTCGCAATAATGCTGATGATTGAAATCAACACGGCCAACGCAGCACCAATCATATAGTCAGAGCTAGTTAGGTTAGAACTGGAGAGGTTAGAACTGGAGAGGTTAGAGCGTGATGCTTGGTTAGATTGAACGTGCTTAGATACCCCCTGACTGGTGTCTATTTCAGAGTCGATGCTGTCATCGAGCTGTTCTATTGAAGAGATCTGTTTTGCACGTTGCTGGTTGAATTGTGCTTCCAAAATGCGGTTGTAGCCCTCTTCTGCTTGTGGATTATCTCTTAAGGCTGCTTCATACCATAGCTGCGCTTTATCTAATGGTTGAAGGAGGTCTTGTTCTAGCGAGGATTCGTAGAGTTTTGCTACCTCGATAGGTGCGCGCTGGTTACCTTGCAACGCCGCTTTAATAAACCATTCCAAAGCAAGCTTGTTACTTTGTTCAACACCTGTACCTGCCAAGTACCATTCACCCAGTCTAAATTGCGCGTTTGGGTTGCCGTTTTCTGCTGACTGCGTGTACCAATACAATACATCACTGGTGCTAACAGGAACGTCGACACCCGATTCATAAGCTTGAGCCAATTGGTATTGAGAAACTGGATCTTGAGGTTGTGATTCTAGTGAAAATTCATCACTGCTTGCTGCGTGCACGAAATGTGTGGTGGACAACGGTATCGTGGAAAAGATGAGGGCTAGAAATAGAGCTCTAAGAAATGATGAGGGGGGAAAATTGGACACGATAAACAATGGGACCTCATAGTTAAGTCTAATACGATATGTGGTTGTCAATTAAGTCGTATCTTCTTCGGCGAGTGATACGACTAAAGTAATCACTATCAATACCCTAAGCCAATGTGCATCGGCTCTATGATTTAGTTATCTTTTTAGCTGCCTGGGTACCGCCAACTGGTCGATTAACAGACAATTTACGACCTTTCTTCAAACCAACTTCATAATCGGCGGTGAGGTTTTTCATCGCTTCTCTCAGTTGCTGTTTGAACGTTTCACGGTCGATATTTTTGAATTCTTTATCAATGTAATTATTGATCTTGTTGTTTGATTCGTCGTCTGGGGTAATAGTTGGTAGCTTTTCAAGCGCACCTTCAACCCAGCCTGAAACAAACGAGTTCACGCGGCGTGTCACTTCTAAGGACCCTGTGCCAGAGCCAGCAAAGCTATTTCTGAATTGGCCGGTGTGTTCATTCAGTTCACGATAAATGATATCGAAAGCGAACGCTGCGAAGATCGCGCGGTCGGCTTCACCAATGAACTCAACACGCTTGAGGCCTTTATGATTCAGCAATACGGCTTCTACGCCAAATTTGGTGTTGATACCGCGAATAACACGCAGCAGTGTAGAACTGATATTTGCAGGTAACAGGTGACTGGACTGAGTTTTCCCCATCTTGATAAATTCAATATCGTCTTTTTCGAGACCATATTTCAGCATCAAGTTATGCGCCATTTTTATCGCATTGGCAGCTTCATTGACGTTCGCAGAATTTCCAAGCTCAAGACACTTGGCAATTTTCTTTAGGGCTTTTTTCTTATCCATCGACAATTTAATCAGTACCGCAAATTTTTAAAAGTCCAACATTTTACATGTTTTCGCGGGTAACAGAAAGGCAAAACTGGTTTGATGAACAAGGAAGGCGGTGAACATTGAACTGCATGAGCCCAGTTGGCGGTAAAAACAAAAACGCCATCAAGCGTATTGATGGCGTTAGTGACACGTTTTTTCAATATGTCTAGAGCATTCGTAAACTAGATACCCAGTTCATCGAGTAGATCTGCCGCAGAATCATTGCCAGAGCTTTGAGCTGGCTTGTTCGCTTCTTGCATTTTTTTCTGAGTCGCCTCAAGAATGCTATCTGGACATTCGTCTTCTGCGATTTCAAATTCTTCTAATTGAATGAACTCAGTCTTATCCATCGCAAGCTCAAGGTAGAAGATGTTGTTATTAGCGGTAGAGAAGGTCACACGACGAGCTTGTGGACGGTCGAGATTGGTATCAACAGAAAGGTTAACTTGCTTGTTCAGAGCCAGCATTTTCGGTTGGTTTTGTGTGATGTTGGTTTGCAGCTCTTTGCGGATTTTATTGGTGAAATCGCCAACTAATTGGTTCATCAACTCACCCAATACATCACCCACTTCGTCTGAAGTATGAAGCACAGCAAGCTCGTTTTCAGGCATGCCCATATTGCGCATGTAATTGGTGTAGATCTCTAGCGCTGCTTTGGACGTAAAATTAATAACAACGAGACCAGAAAAGCCGCCGTCAAACAGAACGAAGCAACCAAAATCTGGCTTTAGGCTTGTCTTGTTGATCTTTTGAACCATGGCTGAATAGGACACCTGAGAAGCCGTCGCTGAAGTCAGTACGCTTGAGACTGATTGGCATAGTTTAAGAAGGATATCTTCAGTTGTGACTGTTTTGTTTTTTTTCATTGTGATGTGCTCGTGGAGATGTCTTAAACAAAATGTTATTCAGTATATTGTTACTGAATTAAGACGAAATTGACTATTTCTCCATTCTTGCACTGAGATTCTGATTTGATCACCTTTTTATATGATCTTAATAGTAGTAAAGTGACGAAATTCAAAGAAAATTATTAAAAATCTCAGATAACCCAATGCTGATAGGATCAGCGAAGTAGGGGCAGGAAGCAAATGTTACCAAGACTTCAACTCAATGCTGATGTCGATCCAGTTGTCGTACGCTTTTTAGATGAACTAAAAACAGCGGGCTTTACTGGCGACATTGAATCTCAATATTCTAGCCGTTTGGCTGTGGCGACTGATAATAGTGTCTATCAGCAATTGCCGCAGGCGGTCATCCTTCCTAAAACAACGCAAGACGTTGTGCTTATCGGTAAAGTGGTTTCTAAATCCGCTTACGAACGCGTGACTTTTTCCCCTCGTGGCGGCGGTACCGGAACCAACGGACAATCTTTAACAAAAGGTGTCGTGGTTGACCTGTCGCGATACATGAATAAGGTTCTTGAGATTAACGAGAAAGAGGGCTGGGTAAGAGTTCAGTCTGGTGTCGTTAAAGATCAATTGAACGACGCTGTTCGCCCTTATGGTTACTTTTTCTCTCCAGACCTTTCTACCAGTAACCGAGCAACCTTGGGTGGCATGATCAATACCGATGCTTCGGGCCAAGGGTCATTGAAGTACGGCAAAACGTCTGACCATGTATTGTCGCTGCAAGCGGTGTTCGCAGATGGTTCATGTCTAGAATCTGATTTATCACACGGCTTACCTGTAGAGGGTGAATTCGCTCACCATGCACTTACGGTGACAGAGGCGGTTTGTCGAGACAAACGCGCTCAAATCTTAGATAAATTCCCTCCGCTGAATCGCTTCTTAACAGGCTATGACCTAAAGAATGCAATCAACGAACAAGATGACAGCTTTGACCTAACTCGCGTTCTATGTGGCGCTGAAGGTTCTTTAGCATTCATCACGGAAGCAAAGTTAAACCTAACCAAGATTCCAAAAGCGCGCACACTGGTTAACGTGAAATACAACACGTTTGATTCTGCGCTGCGTAATGCGCCGTTCATGGTGGAAGCGAAAGCACTGTCTGTTGAAACGGTAGATTCAAGAGTATTGAACCTAGCGAAGCAAGACATCGTTTGGCACACCGTGAGCGATTTGCTGACTGATGTTCCGAACAAAGAGATGCTTGGCATCAACATGGTTGAGTTTGCAGGCCAAGATGAAGCGGAAGTTGAACAGCAAGTTCAAGCGCTGACTGCACGCCTTGAAACCATGGTTGAAAGCGAAGAAGCCGGCGTGATTGGTTTTCAAGTTTGTAGCGATTTGGCGAGCATTGGCCGAATCTACAACATGCGTAAGAAAGCAGTGGGTCTGTTAGGTGCGGCGAAAGGCCGAGCTAAGCCAGTCGCTTTTGCTGAAGATACTTGTGTACCACCAGAAAACCTCGCGGATTTCATCTCTGAATTTAGAGTGTTACTCGATTCAAAAGAGTTGAATTACGGCATGTTTGGTCACGTTGACGCGGGCGTATTACACGTTCGTCCAGCATTGGATCTGTGTGACCCGATGCAAGAAGCATTGATGCATGAAGTCTCTGATGAAGTGGTTAAGCTGGTGGCGAAATACGGCGGTTTAATGTGGGGCGAGCACGGTAAAGGTTTCCGTTCTGAGTATGGCCCAGACTTCTTTGGTGAAGAGCTGTTTACCGAATTAAGACGTATTAAAGCAGCATTCGACCCGCACAACAAGATGAACCCAGGCAAGATCTGTACGCCTTTAGAAAGTGACGCTGAATTGGTGAAAGTCACCGATACCAAGCGTGGTTTCTACGACCGTCAGATCGACGTACAAGTTCGTGACAGCTTCAAGCAAGCAATGGAATGTAACGGTAACGGCTTGTGTTTCAACTACGATACTAGCTCGCCAATGTGTCCTTCAATGAAAGTTACGGCTGACCGACGTCACTCACCCAAAGGCCGCGCAGGCTTGGTAAGAGAGTGGTTGCGTCAACTGACTGAACAAGGCGTTGATATTCTCGACCTTGAGCAAGAAGCGTTGAAAGACAACACACCCGTTAAGACTATGATTGAGCGTGTTCGCAATACGATGAACAAACGCCATGAGTACGATTTCTCGCATGAAGTTCATGAGGCGATGAACGGTTGTTTGGCGTGTAAAGCGTGTGCGAGTCAATGTCCGATCAAAGTCGATGTACCAAGTTTCCGTTCTCGATTCTTGAACATCTACTACTCGCGTTACCAGCGCCCTGCAAAAGATTATCTAGTTGCCAACATTGAAACCATGCTGCCGCTGATGGCGAAAGCGCCAAAAGTAGTCAACGCTGCATTGGGTCAAAAGTGGATCCAAACGGCAACAGCTAAAACGGTCGGTTATGTTGATGCACCATTGATGTCGGTGCCTACGCTCAAAAATCGTCTAGCGAGTAAAGAGCTGCAACTCTTCGATTTACAGTATTTAGAAGGCTTGTCTTCTGAACAGAAGAAACAGCATGTGCTGATCGTTCAAGACCCGTTTACCAGCTTCTATGATGCCGAGGTGATTGAAGACTTCGTCACTCTGGCTCAAAAACTTGGCAAAACTCCGGTACTGCTGCCGTTCAAACCGAATGGTAAAGCGTTGCACATCAAGGGCTTCTTAAATCGTTTTGCACGTGAGGCGAAATCGACTTCGGATTTCTTGTCGATGGTGGCGGATATCGGAATTCCTTTGGTCGGTGTTGATCCTGCTCTTGTGCTTTGTTACCGCGATGAATACGTCGAGATCTTAGGTGACAAGCGCGGCGACTTTGATGTACTTACTGTGCATGAATGGTTAATGCCATCGCTAGGTGAGTTCGAAGCACGCTCAGCAAGTGAAGATATGTGGTACTTGTTTGCTCACTGTACTGAGAAAACCAAAATGCCGAACGCTGAAAAAGAGTGGGGTACTATCTTCAAACACTTTGGGGCGGCGTTAACCAGCGTTCCTGTCGGCTGTTGTGGTATGGCGGGAACTTTCGGCCACGAAGTCGATAAGCTACAAATGTCGAAAGACATATATGGTTTAAGCTGGAAGCCTCAAATGCAGGACTTACCAAAAGATCGTTGCTTGGTGACGGGCTATTCTTGCCGCAGCCAAGTGAAGCGTTTTGAAGGTGAGAAGCTTGCTCACCCATTACAGGCGCTAGCAAAAATTCTCTAATACATTTAGCCCAGCAATTGCTGGGCTTTTTTCTAAACTAACAAAGGAATGTTAATAAGGAAAAGTATGAAATTTCTAGAATTAAAAGTACCACCAGTTGCACTGTTCATTATTGTATTCGTAGCATCATACTTCTGCGCTCAACAGTTGAGCCAAGGGACACTGGCATTGCCTTATGGAATGATTGTGTTAGGAATCGGAGTCACATTGAGTGGTGTGATCGGAATATCCGGTATATTGGAATTTCGAAAACAGAAAACCACCGTTAACCCGATCAAAGTAGAAACCGCTTCAGCCGTCGTGGACAGTGGAATTTTTGGCTACACGCGAAACCCAATGTACTTAGGGTTGTTCATCCTGCTATTTTGCTTTGGCTACTTCTTCCAGAATATCTTCAGTGTACTACTTAGCTTTGGCTTCGTAATCTACATGAATTACTTCCAAATCAAACCCGAAGAGCGAGCACTAGAACAATTATTCGGCGCAGAATATGTTGATTACAAACAAAAGGTTAGACGCTGGATTTAGTTTTGACTTGAGTGTCTTCGTGTAGTCAGAGAACGTACTAAAAAAGCCCAGCTTGAGGATATCAAGCTGGGCTTTATTGATCTTATTCTAGAGCTTATTTACATCGAGATGTGTAAATAAGGATGCTGATTAAGCAGCAGCGGCGAATTGAGCTAGAAACATCTCTTTACGCTCGTTGAAGCGGTTTACTAGGTCGTCGACAGAAGCTTGGTCGTATGGCTTAAGGCCGCTTGCTACCATGCGCTTCACGCCTTTACCTACTACTTCGCCGTCTTCTTTGAAATCGAAGTTCAGGGTCACGATGCCACGTTTGCCTTCAACATCAAAAGTCGCGCCAGAGAATTCAACTTCTGGGTGAGACAGGTCTAGGCGAGTAAATTCAACTTCCATGCTCTCGTAAATCACTAGAGGACGTTGGCAGTTGATCATCATTTGTTGTTCTTCCATAAGAGGAACCATGATGTGTGGGAAGTTCATGCCAGAGAACTTAACGTAGTTTGTTACTACGTGCTCGATGAATGCTTGATCATGGCTCTTCTCACCTTCACAAGACATGTGTAGGTACTCTTTACCATTTGCATCGATAAGTGAGCTCTCTTTTTCACACTTGTTGTCAACGCTTAACGCAATACCGTTACCAACCATACCTGAAAAATCAAAACGCATTTTTTGGCTGATGCCTTCTTTTTGCAGAAGTACTGCAAATAAAAGATCGCCAGGTACACAGAAGCGCTTGTTGTCTTCATCGTGAATCGGGTTGAAATCGCCAGCTACTTTTTTAGCAAAGTGGCTTGCTTGTTCACGAGTGAATTGAAATTGATTGTCTTCAGTAGAAAAGTAAGGTGTCAGAAACATAGTATCGCTATTAGTCATCAAATCTGGGGTGGATTATAGCTAACTAACTTCGTTCTAATGGTCTATCCAGTTAACTTTGCTTATATATCAGTCGATTAGATAA
The DNA here is from genome assembly GCF_013114515.1 of Vibrio sp. AIC-3. Classification (NCBI taxonomy): domain Bacteria; kingdom Pseudomonadati; phylum Pseudomonadota; class Gammaproteobacteria; order Vibrionales; family Vibrionaceae; genus Vibrio; species Vibrio sp. AIC-3. Next base: position 36,530 of record NZ_VTXG01000034.1, read on the forward strand.
ATACGTTGGATGGTATGTGACGATTTTGAGGGGAATAGGGGCTTGGATTCAATGCAACAAGGGCTAATCAATAGCCCCTGTTTATATGACGTGCTATTTCGCCAAACCTTAGAAGCTACACAGTAGGCCTTCTGGCATTAGATGGTTATGCACTGATAATTTGAGCAGTAGATTTGCTTGCTCGATATCAGGTGAGAAGTAACGGTCTTTGTCGTAGAAGCTGACTTTCTCGCGCAGTATCTGTTTTGCTTCTTCTACTCGAGGAGAAGAGAGATTTGGTGCTCTAAAATCCAAGCCTTGTGCTGCTGCTAAGTATTCAACAGCCAAGATGCCACGGGTGTTTTCTGCCATGTCACGCAGTCGACGACCCGCAAAGGTTGCCATAGATACATGATCTTCTTGGTTTGCCGATGTTGGAAGGCTGTCTACTGAAGCTGGGTGTGCCAGTGTTTTATTCTCGCTTGCCAGAGCAGCAGACGTTACTTGAGCAATCATAAAGCCTGAGTTAACGCCGCCGTTATCGACTAAGAAAGGTGGAAGTTTGCTTAGTGCGCTATCAATCAGCAGTGCCATTCTTCGTTCAGAAAGGCTACCAATTTCTGCAATCGCAAGTGCTAGGTTATCCGCTGCCATTGCCACAGGTTCTGCGTGGAAGTTACCACCTGAAATAATGTCGCCGTCTTCAGCAAATACCAGTGGGTTATCCGATACCGAGTTCGCTTCAACGTTTAACGTTTCTGCTGAATTACGAATTTGCTGTAAACAGGCACCCATCACTTGAGGCTGACAGCGCAACGAGTAAGGGTCTTGAACCTTTTCACAGCAAGTGTGTGATTCACCAATCTCACTCTTTTGATCAAGCATATGGCGATAAGCAAGCGCGGCATCCATTTGACCACGATGACCACGAACGCGATGAATTCGAGGGTCAAACGGACGACGACTACCCAGTGCAGCTTCAACAGACATTGCACCACATACGGTTGCAGACGCAAACAAGTCTTCCGCTGCGAACAGACCTTCTAATGCAAAGGCAGTCGATGCTTGTGTGCCGTTTAACAGCGCTAAGCCTTCTTTCGGCGCAAGTGTGATTGGTTCAAGACCTGCGATCTGCATTGCTTCTAAGCCAGTGATGATCTTGCCGTTGTGGCGCGCTTGGCCTTCACCTAGAAGTACCGTACTCATGTGGGCGAGGGGAGCAAGATCTCCAGATGCGCCTACTGATCCTTTTTGTGGAACACACGGGTAAACCTGCGCGTTCACAAGATCGATAAGAGCGTTAATCACTTTGAGGCGGATACCAGAGTAACCGCGAGACAAGCTGTTAATCTTCAATACCATCATCAAGCGTACGGTTTCATCAGACATGAACTTGCCAATGCCCGCAGCGTGAGAAAGTACGATACTTTTCTGTAGAACTTCGAGATCTTCAGGCGCAATCTTGGTGTTTGCTAATAAGCCAAAACCCGTGTTGATGCCATACACAGTGCGGTCTTCAGCAATCACTTGTTCGACAACTTGCATGCTCGCTTCGATATCCGGGATTGCTGCAGGATCGAGTGATAAGTTCACAGGGCTACGGCTGATTTTTCGAAGTTCAGATAGGCCAAGAAGTCCTGGCTTAAGTAATAAGTTCAACATGTTCTCTCCAGACATTAAAGGCGACGAAGTTCTTCGTTTAGCATAGGTAAATCAAGCTTCTGCTCTTTGGCACATTGCTTGGCAATATCGTAACCTGCATCAGCATGACGCATAACGCCGGTTGCTGGGTCATTGTGAAGTACGCGAGCAATACGCTGTGATGCATCTTCACTGCCGTCACAACAAATCACCATGCCTGAGTGTTGCGAGAAGCCCATACCAACGCCACCACCGTGGTGCAAAGAAACCCAAGTTGCGCCGCCCGCTGTGTTCAGAAGGGCATTCAATAGAGGCCAATCTGATACGGCATCTGATCCATCCATCATGCCTTCTGTTTCGCGGTTCGGGCTTGCTACTGAACCTGAATCTAGGTGGTCACGACCGATAACAACTGGTGCTTTCAGTTCGCCATTTTTCACCATTTCATTGAATGCTTGGCCTAAGCGTTCACGATCTTTCAAGCCAACCCAACAAATACGCGCTGGCAGGCCTTGGAACTGAATGCGTTCACGCGCCATATCTAGCCAGTTATGTAGATGTGGGTTGTCTGGAATCAGTTCTTTTACTTTTTGGTCTGTTTTGTAGATGTCTTCTGGGTCACCAGATAGTGCCGCCCAACGGAAAGGACCAATACCTTCGCAGAATAAAGGTCGAATATAAGCCGGAACGAAACCTGGGAAATCAAACGCGTTTTCTACGCCTTCTTCCAGTGCCATTTGGCGAATGTTATTACCGTAATCCACGGTCGCTGCGCCGCGGTATTGCAGGTCTAACATCGCTTGTACTTGAATCGCCATAGATTGCTTAGCGGCTTTCACCACTTTTGCTTCATCAATGGAGCGCTCTTGTGCGGCTTTCTCCATCGTCCAACCTTGCGGCAAGTAGCCGTTAAGAGGATCGTGGGCAGAGGTTTGGTCAGTCACCACATCAGGTGTGATATTGCGTTCAACTAACTCTGGGAAGACGTCTGCGGCGTTACCTAATAAGCCAACAGAGATTGGCGTGTCTGACTCTTTAATCATTGCCATCGCTTCATCTAAGCTGGTGGCTTTTTTGTCTACATAGCCAGTACGCAAGCGGTAGTCGATTCGTGATTCATCACACTCCACTGCGATCATTGAGAAGCCAGCCATCGTTGCAGCAAGAGGTTGAGCGCCGCCCATTCCACCAAGACCGCCCGTTAGAACCCACTTGCCGTTTGCTTCACCTTGGAAGTGCTTCTTCGCGATAGCGACAAAGGTTTCGTAAGTACCTTGAACGATGCCTTGTGAACCAATGTAGATCCAGCTGCCCGCGGTCATTTGGCCGTACATCATCAAGCCTTCTTTATCGAGCTCGTTGAAGTGTTCCCAGTTCGCCCAGTGTGGAACAAGGTTCGAGTTAGCGATCAGTACGCGAGGTGCGTTTTTATGAGTCGGGAACACGCCCACAGGTTTACCGGATTGAACAAGTAACGTTTGGTCGTCCTCTAAACGCTCTAATACTTCAACAATTTTGTCATAACATTTCCAATCACGTGCCGCGCGACCAATACCGCCATACACAACCAGTGCATGTGGGTGTTCTGCCACATCAGGGTCTAGGTTGTTCATCAGCATACGCAGTGGTGCTTCTGTTAACCAAGATTTAGCGCGCAAAGTGGTGCCGTGAGGTGCGCGAATTTCGCGAGTCGTGTCGAGACGAGGGTCACTGTTGTGGTGTTCCGTCATTTTGGAATTCCTTCTGTTTCACGTTATATCGTTGTAGTTGTAGTTGTAGTTATCGGTATCGGTATAGCTGGATTAGTCGCTGGCCATTGCACTGGCAATATCCCAACATAAACGAGCCGCTAATCGAGCCGTTTGGCCATCGACGTCGTAGTCTGGGTTGTATTCCGCTATGTCCGCGATAATGAGTTTTTCACTGTGTTGGAAAATCTGTTCTAGAAAAGGAGCAAGCGCTTCATAGCTCACGCCTCTTGCCGCTGGTGCACTTACGCCCGGCGCAGTAGCTGCGGGGAAAACATCGAGATCAATGGTGAGATAGAGATAATCACACTCAACGATGAATTTTTGTAACTTGATCAGTTGAGCGACTTGATTCACTTGGGTCATGTTGCGGTCGTGTTCATACCACACGCCCAGTTGGTCAGCTTTGTTAAACAGCGCTTTGGTATTGCTGGCGGCACTCACACCAAGACAAGCGTAATGAAACGGCCATTGATGTGCGTGGCAGTAATCACTGATCTGGTTAAAAGGCGTGCCGGAGCTCGGTTTAACATCGGTGATGTCGCTTTCAAATTCACGAAGATCAAAGTGAGCATCAAAGTTAACGATGCCTATCTTAGGTTTGCGCTCTGGTTGAATTTTATCAAGGTGTTCAGCTTTTTTATGTAGATGCTCAGCGAGACCTTGGAACGTTGCCCAAGCCACCTCGTGACCACCGCCAAGGGTAATCACTTTGTTGGTTGCTAAGGCATTGGCAATCACAGAAGCACACTGTTTTTGGCTGACTTCTAATTGACCATCATTGCACTCGATATCACCAAGATCGGCGATGTGTGCGTCACTGTGCCAAGCCATATTAGCTAACGCTTGACGAATCAGGTTGGGTGCTTGTTTCGCGCCCACTCGACCTTTGTTTCTTGCAACGCCTGCATCGCTGGCAAAGCCTACCAAGGCGATTGCGCGGTCATTAAGCTCGTCACTTAAATCACTATGTTGCACTTGTTTGGTAATGTGATGAACGCGTGTACCTAGTGCGCCATCTTCAAGATCATTACGTCCCGTCCACACGAAGTTATGTACGGTTTCTGAGTTCTTTTGAATGCCGTTGGAATTAGATTGAGTCATGACACACCTCGCCATTAACAATGCGTTTATGAAGATGAGGAACACCGACTTGATAGCTTAGATCGGCAGGGTGCTCGATATTCCAGATAGCTAAATCAGCGGCATAACCAACTTCAATTTTGCCTTTAGTTTGTGAGTCGCCAATGGCAGCCGCAGCATGACAAGTCACACCGCGCAGCGCCTCTTCAGGCGTCGTGCCAAACAGGGTGCAGCTCATGTTCATCATCAGCGTCAAATCAGCAAAGGGAGACGTGCCGGGGTTTAAGTCGGTCGCGATCGCCATTGGAATGTTGTGTTCACGAAGTAGGGCGATAGGTGGCTGTTGAGTCTCTTTCAAGAAATAGAAAGCGCCGGGTAGCAAGGTGGCAACTGTGCCTGATTCAGCCAGTGCTTTGACCCCTGTTTCATCAAGGTACTCAACATGGTCAACAGAGAGTGCGCCGTATTTTGCTGCAAGTGCGCTACCACCCATATTCGAAAGTTGTTCAGTGTGGCCTTTAATCGCGAGGCCATGTGCTTTGGCGGCTTCAAATACACGTTCGGTTTGTTCTAGGTTGAAGCCGATAGATTCGCAAAACACGTCAACAGCATCGGCGAGCCCTTGCTCTGCAGCTTTAGGAATGATCTCTTGGCAAACCAAATCGATATAGCTGTCCGGTTGTTCTTTATATTCAGGTGGCACAGCATGCGCTGCAAGGAGAGTGGTGGTGATCTTAATTCGGCGATGATTCTCTAACGCTTTGGCTGCACGTAACATCTTGAGCTCATCTTCAAGCGTTAAACCATAGCCAGATTTTACTTCGATGCTGGTTACGCCACTTCTTAATAGTCCATCGAGTCTAGGTAGTGCCATTTCAACCAGTTCAGATTCTTGGGCTGCGCGTGTTGCAGTGACTGTCGCCAGAATCCCACCGCCTTGCTTGGCGATATCGGTGTAAGACACACCATTCAAACGCTGTTCAAATTCGTTGGCGCGATTGCCTGCAAATACGAGGTGAGTGTGGCAATCAATCAGACCTGGGGTAACGAGCTTGTTTTTGCAATCATAGGTGATGTAATCCAAAGAACCATCAACACGTACTTGTTCTAACTCAGAAGCAAGTGCGCCTTGGTTTGAACAAGAGATGGACACGATTTTACCGCTTTCGATAACGATATCTTGAGGGGAAGAGGGCTGATAACCGTCGACTCCCGAGCTCATGGAGACCACTCGTGCATTTTTGAGGATCAAATTCATAATCACCTAGATCTTTGCTAAATATTAAATGTATATACAAATAAATAGGCTAAACGCTGACCCGAATCAAGTTGATGTTGCAAAAATGTGATCGGCGATCAGGATGATGTTCTTTAATCTAGAAGTATCTTGGAGCTTAATTTGTACTTAGAGCCAGGATGGTAGAGCAATGCAAAGCTGATGAGGCGTTCTTTGCTCCATGTTCTTCTATTCAAAAGTAGGCAAGGTTCTGATTCAGATAGCTTTAGTGACGTTCTGATTTGAGAGTCAGGAATAATGGCTTCAACCGTGTGCTCGATTGCACTCAACGGGCAGCTTTTTGAAAGGTATTCATTGGGTGTAGAGGTTGAAAAGTCTTGCTCTAGGTATTTTGGTGCGGCTTGCGAGTTCACCCAGCGCGCTTCCAATTGAATCGGTGTGTTGTCAGCAAAGTGGATGATTTCACTATAGAATACTTCGGCATTGATCATCACACCTAACCGTGTCGCGGTGCTTTCATCTGCCTTGATGCTCTTGTGCTTGATAACCTGGCTAGCATACGTTTGACCTCGGTCTTTGATCTCTTGTGCGATGTTGTTGATATCAAGCAGCGGAGATTGCGCTTTTTCGTCTGGTTCACAAACAAAAGTACCTAGCCTTGGCTTCCTGATGAGTTTGCCTTCAGACACAAGATCTCGAATGGCTTTATTGACCGTCATTCGACTCACATTGAACTGCTCTGTGAGTTCGAGTTCTGTGGTTATCTGGTAACCCACTGGCCAGTGACCACTGTTGATATTATCGTCTATGAACTGTTTTATCTGAAGGTAGAGCGGCGCTTTCGACATAATGAAACCTTATTTGACTATACAAATAGAGTAACGGAATTTTTCACGATTTCAACATTTCCTCGGGCAATGTGACCTTATTCAACATAGATGGGGCAAATTGCTTGATTCTGTGAGGCAAGTGTCGCAAATTGTCACGTAATAACTATTCGTAAATCAGATGATTAGAAAGGGAAATAATATGTTTAAGAAATTAAAGGCCTCGTTGGGCATCGGTGCAGCAAAGGTTGATACTGTCTTAGATAATATTGAAGTTTTCCAAGGTGGAGAGTTGTCTGGCAATGTTCACATTGTTGGTGGCGACGTTGAGCAACAAATCGACTTGATTAACTTGGTTCTCAACACAGAAGTAAAAGTAGAAACGGAAGACAGTACCAGCTACGAAACCTTTTCACTGGGTCGTATTCAAGCGGTAGAGCCTTTCGTTATCCAACCGGGCGAAACCAAACTGGTTCCATTCCGACTTAAGTTAAATGATGAAACGCCAGTCACCGCGTTGAACGCACAAATGAACCAATGCCATGTGTGGGTTGAAACCAACCTAGATATAGGCTTCGCGATTGACCCTAAAGACCGTGACTTTATCTCCGTACACCCACTGCCAACAGTTGCTAAAATCATCCAAGGCGTGGAAGCATCCGGTATGGCAATGGTGAAAGCTGACGTAGAGAAGGGCTTCTTAAAAGGCAACAACTTTGCTTCTCGTTCGGGTTGTTACCAAGAGATTGAATTTCGCAGCGGCGGTTTCATGAATAATAAAGAGATCGAGCTGTCATTCATCGTTGAAGGCTCAATGGTTCACTGCCTAGCAGAAATCGATCGCTCAATGAGCTTCCGTGGCGATCAATACATCTCATTCAGCTTGCCTGCGAACGCTGCCGATTCAGACATTCGTAAGGCTGTATCAAGAATCATGAGTGCGTAGTTCCCTTTCTGTTAGTAGTCGCTTTTTCTATTAATAGAGACAAGACAGTACGATTTCTATAGCCGAACTTATCCGTTCGGCTTTTTTGTATTGTAGATAAAGCCAACGAATTACTGATTGAACTATGGGTTAGGCGTTAGAAGGATCTATATAGAAGAGACATTTCAGTCATATAGTTTTGTGGTGCTGCGGGACTAACATTGTCATTTCATATTATTTCGTTACAATGTTCGGCTACTCACAGATGTGGCATCTGTATTTGCTTCTATGTGGGTATATTTATTATGCATATATCCCCAATCAGCGTACTCGTTGATTGAAAGACATATATTAAACATTTTCATGTGTTGCTTGGTGTGCAACACCACTGTAAAGGACAAATAATGCCAATTATTACTCTTCCTGACGGTAGTCAGCGTCAATTTGACAACCCTGTATCAACTCTAGATGTTGCCCTATCAATCGGTCCTGGTCTTGCGAAAGCTACCATTGCTGGTCGTGTAGACGGCGAGCGTGTTGATGCTTGTGATCTTATCGAAAACGATGCAAGCCTAGAAATCATCACAGCTAAAGATGAAGTTGATGGCCTTGAAATCGTTCGTCACTCTTGTGCTCACCTTTTAGGCCACGCGGTTAAGCAGCTTTTTCCAGAAGCGAAAATGGCGATCGGTCCTACTATCGATAACGGTTTCTACTACGATATCGATCTTGAGCACTCTCTAACGCAAGACGATCTAGAAAAGATCGAAAAGCGCATGAAAGAGCTAGCGAAGACCAAATACCAGGTTGTTAAGAAGAAAGTTAGCTGGCAGGAAGCGCGCGACGCATTCGAAGCTCGCGGCGAGACTTACAAGATTGAAATCTTGGACGAGAACGTTTCTAAAGATGATCGTCCAGGCCTGTACCATCACGAAGAATACATCGATATGTGTCGTGGTCCACACGTGCCTAACATGAGCTTCTGCCAGCACTTCACTCTACTTAACGTAGCGGGTGCATACTGGCGTGGTAACAGTGACAACAAGATGCTTCAACGTATCTACGGCACTGCATTCCACGACAAGAAGGCACTTAAAGCTCACCTTGTGCGCCTAGAAGAAGCGGCTAAACGTGACCACCGTAAAATCGGTAAAGCGCTTGACCTATTCCACATGCAGCAAGAAGCACCAGGCATGGTGTTCTGGCACCACAACGGTTGGACTATCTTCCGTGAGCTAGAAGTATTTATTCGTCAAAAACTGACTGAGTACGATTACCAAGAAGTTAAAGGCCCATTAATGATGGACCGTGTTCTTTGGGAACGCTCTGGTCACTGGGATAAGTACGCTGAAGCGATGTTCACTACTTCTTCAGAGAACCGTGAATACGCTATCAAGCCAATGAACTGTCCTGGTCACGTTCAAATCTTCAACCAAGGTTTGAAATCTTACCGTGATCTACCGCTACGTATGGCTGAGTTCGGCTCATGTCACCGTAACGAGCCGTCTGGCGCACTTCACGGCATTATGCGTGTTCGTGGCTTCACTCAAGATGATGCTCACGTATTCTGTACTGAAGACCAAGTTCAACAAGAAGTTAAAGCTTGTATTGAAATGGTTTACGATACTTACACAACTTTCGGCTTCGAAAGCATCGTTGTTAAGCTATCTACTCGTCCAGAACAGCGTGTAGGTTCAGACGAAATGTGGGACCGTGCAGAGGCTGACCTTAAGCAAGCGCTAGAGGCAATGGACATTGCATACGAGATTCAAGAAGGCGAGGGTGCGTTCTACGGACCTAAGATTGAATTTACTTTGCATGATTGTTTGGACCGCGCTTGGCAATGTGGTACAGTGCAGCTCGATTTTGCATTACCAGAACGTTTAGGTGCTACTTACGTAGGTGAAGATAACGAGCGTCACACGCCAGTTATGATCCACCGCGCGATTTTAGGTTCACTAGAACGCTTCATTGGTATTCTTATTGAAGAATACGCTGGCTTCTTCCCAACGTGGTTGGCGCCAGAACAAGCAGTTGTAATGGGCATTACAGACAAACAGTCTGAATATGTACAAGAAATTACGAAAAAACTGCAAAAAAGTGGATTTAGAGTCAAAGCAGACTTGAGAAATGAGAAGATTGGCTTTAAAATCCGCGAACATACTTTGAAACGTGTACCGTTCATGCTTGTGTGTGGTGACCAAGAAATGGAAGCCGGCGAAATTGCAGTACGTACACGTAAAGGTAAGGACCTTGGCAAATTTAAAGTGGATGACTTTATTTCATACATCCAAGCCGAGGTTTCAAGCCGTAAGCTCAATCTGGAGGAATAGCTATTAAAGGCGGAAGACGTGGCCAACAACCGGCCAAACAAAACCAGCACCGTTTAAACGGTGACATTCGTGGCGTTCGTGAAGTGCGTCTAACTGGCGCAGACGGCGAAGCTGTTGGTGTAGTATCAATCGCTGAAGCGATGGAAGCTGCAAATGAAGCTGGTATGGATCTTGTAGAGATCAGCCCTAACGCCGAGCCGCCAGTTTGTCGTGTGATGGACTACGGTAAGTTCCTCTTCGAGAAGAGCAAAGCTGCGAAAGAGCAGAAGAAGAAGCAAAAGCAGGTTCAGATCAAGGAAATTAAATTCCGACCTGGAACTGATATTGGAGACTATCAGGTAAAACTACGCAACCTGACTGGTTTCCTAGAAGACGGCAACAAAGTGAAGGTAACAATTCGCTTCCGTGGCCGCGAAATGGCTCACCAAGAAATCGGTGTTGACGTTCTTAATCGTTTGAAAGCGGATACTGAAGAATTTGCAGTAGTCGAATCTTTCCCAACGAGAATTGAAGGTCGCCAGATGATCATGGTGTTGGCCCCTAAAAAGAAGTAATTAACGGCTTTGCAAGTAATTGAACCCTGCAGCCTCAGGTTGCGGGGTTTTATTCGCCCTAATTACTATGTTATTAACAACTCAACAATGCGGAGTTATTCATCATGCCTAAGATGAAAACCAACAAAGGTGCTGCTAAGCGTTTCCAGAAAACTGCTGGTGGTATTAAGTTTAAGCACGCTGGTAAACGTCACATCCTGACTAAGCGTACTACTAAGAACAAGCGTCAGCTACGTCCGAACTCGATCCTTCCTAAATGTGAAGTTGCTCAAGTTCTACGTATGATGCCATACGCTTAATTCTTTTTAGTTTATAAATTCGTTTAGTTTAGGAGAAGCATAATGCCTCGCGTAAAACGTGGTGTACAAGCTCGTGCACGTCATAAGAAAGTTCTAAAACAAGCTAAAGGTTACTACGGAGCACGTTCACGTGTTTACCGCGTAGCTTTCCAAGCAGTTACCAAAGCTGGTCAATACGCTTACCGTGACCGTCGCAACAAGAAACGTCAATTCCGTCAACTTTGGATTGCACGTATCAACGCGGCATCTCGTCAAAATGGTCTATCTTACAGCCGTTTCATCAATGGCCTAAAGAAAGCATCTATCGAGATCGACCGTAAGATTCTTGCTGACATCGCAGTATTCGACAAAGCAGCATTTGCTGTTCTAGTTGAAAAAGCGAAAGCATCTCTATAATTTAGAGTTAGCTTAAAGGTTTAAGAAAAGGAGAACTTCGGTTCTCCTTTTTTATTGCCTGTAATTTGGCTTTGCCATACTCTCTCGCATCTCGCATCTCGCATCTCGCATCTCGCATCTCGCATCTCGCATCTCGCACCTAATTTTTATTCGCTTGAACACGCATTCTGGTATATAAACATTTACCTAACCTTTAAATGTAAAGCGACCGAAATAAATGACCGCACCGACTACTATGACGTTCTTCGAGCGTTTTGAAACTGACATCCTTTCTGGCAAGAAGACGATTACCATTCGTGATGAATCTGAGCGCGATTACCAGCCGGGCAGTGTTGTAGAAGTATCCACGCTAGAGCAGGGTCGTGTGTTCTGTAATCTTAAGATCATCAGCGTTGAGCCAATTTTGTTTGATGACTTAGGTGAGTTCCATGCTCAGCAAGAGAACATGACGCTGCAAGTACTGAAAGACGTGATTCAAGATATCTATCCAGGTATCTCTCAGCTGTATGTGGTTTCTTACGAGCTTGTGTAGCCCGCTTTAAATAGAATTGGTTGATCAATACCGCGTCTAACGCAGAGCAATGAGAAAGAGAAGTCACAATGAATGAATTACAGAATGAAACAGTTCAGCAAATTTTGCTTCAACTTTATTGTCGTGAGCAAAATGAGCAGCCGTTAATCTCTAGAACTGATCTCGACATTGCTCTTTATGATAGCGAAGGCTTTCTAGCGTGGCGTGACACAAGGCGTAACTTTACGGTCAGTGATATCGAGAATCGAGTTTGGGTGAAGAGCTGCCCCGGCGGTTACATCACTGAAGTGCACTTCAATGCTGACGGTTCTTTGATTGAATATCGTTTGTTCGACCGATTTGAAACAACAGGGCAGTGGCAACTAAAAGACGGTTTGTTACACGTCGAGATTCTGAAGGGTGACAACTGCTACCAGTTTGCTGTTGTGGCTCGTGCTGATCTTAATATTCATTCTGCGGTGGAATATAAAAATGGTGAGCTGCATTCGTACTTGAAGCTTGTTCAAGTTGAAAGCTAAACGCAGGTTCGTTTAATTAGCATATAAAAAAGCCAACAGTGATGTTGGCTTTGTTGTCTTCAATCTGACTGAATACTTCTATTAAGCTTCGAAGTTCGCCAATCGAGTATAAAGCTCGCTGTCTTGGTCTTGCTTTGCACAAACCGTCAGTAGGTCTTCAATAAAGTACTTCAATGCACGCGCTTCAATTCGGCGAATGCCTTGTTGCTGTTCTTCAGTTAGGTAACCGTAGATAGTCGCAGCGCCAAAGTCACCAAAGATCATTTGGCCTTGTTCATTAACCAAAGTGTTATGTGCGTATAAATCACCATGACAGACCTTGTTGGCATGAAGGTGTTCAAACACATCAATCATCTGCTCTGTAATGCTATTGATTTGAGCAATTGAAAGTTCGAAACCTTCTGGGAAAGTATCACGCGTGCAAGTCTCGAGTGTTGGTGGTAGCCCTAGGTTGTAGTAGCTGTTTGGAATGAGTTCCATCACCAAAGCTAGGTAATCTTGTTCCTCTACTTGGGCGATAGATTTTACCAAGTTGTTATGGTGTCCAGCCTGCAAGCACGCTTCCAGTTCATCATGTGGGTAGCCGTCACTGGTGACTTCGCCTTTAAACACTTTAACCGCCACTTCCTGTGGAAAATCGAAGTCGCTGTTTAGCCAGCTTGCATGCGAGATCACGCCAGATGCGCCTTGGCCAAGTACTTGATTCAGTGAATAGCTTTGAGAGCTAACCGCAGGCACGCTATCTAAGCTGCTAGGGTGTTTGCAAAACGGGTTACCCGCAAACGCTAACCAAGCCAGTTTTGGTAGCTTGATAAGGAACTCTGGGAATTCAGTCAACTGGTTTGCAGACAGGCGAACTAGCTCAAGGTTGGATAGGTTTTCCATGCTTTCTGGTAACACGCGAATCTTGTTACCCGCCAATGCCAGTTTCTGTAGTCGCGGTCTTTCACCTAGTGAGCTAGGCAGGGCCTCAATCTCATTGTCGGTCAGGATTAACCAACGTAGTTGAGTCGGCAGAGATTGTTCGCTAACGGTTTTGATTTGGTTGGTTTTGAAGCCAACCATTTCGAGCTTAGGAAGTGACCCTAGAACATCAGGCAGGTGCGTAAACAGGTTATTCGACGCGAAGATAATACGCAGGTTAGTTAGCTTTGATAACTCGGCTGGTAGGTCTGACAGCTGATTACCTGAAAGGTCTAGGATCTCAAGAGAATCTGCAAGCTCTATGATTTCTAGAGGGAACTCTGTGAGACCTTCTGATAGTTTTAGACGCTTAATACCTTTAAGTTGCCCTGATTTTAATTGTTCTAGAGTATGCAAACCTTAGCCTTATGAATAGATGTTCGAGGCGAGTAGTTTACTTGTCTCAACCGAGAAAGGCGAGTATCCGGAAGAATACTCGCCTAACTAAGCTCAGTGAACGAATTTACGAAGGTTAAAGCTGTATATGGTTTTGGCTAACGCCGACCTCCTCAACAAAATCGCTATCATGACTGACCAAGATGAATGCGCCTTGGTATTCACGCAGAGCCGAAGCCAATATTTGCTTCGAGTCTATGTCCAAGTGATTGTCTGGTTCATCAAGCAAAAGAAGTGGGGCATCCTGTTTATGGCTGACGATCAACATCGCCAGCTTCATTTTCTCGCCACCACTGAGGTGATCGACTTTTCGATATACCGAGTCACGCCTGAAACCAATTCCCGCTAGCAGTGTTCGCGCGTCGCTCTCTGTTAATACAAAGCTATGCGTTATTCATAGACAGAACCTTAAGCACTAAGCTCAGCGTAAATTCCGTCTAACGTAATGTTTTCTTTAGACTTCCTCTGCGCGGACTTTTGAGCGTTCCTTGATATATA
>NZ_VTXG01000035.1:0-48024 GCF_013114515.1 Vibrio sp. AIC-3
TTCAATATAGCTTCTTTTCTTTCTACTGAGATACGAGACACAATTACTCTTTATCGCCCAAACTGGTTAAATTTTAACAGTGACATCTACCCTGCCAGATAGGGCCCTGGTGAAGGTGGGGTCGCGCCAAGTATGACTTGGGATGGGTCTAAAAACCTTAGTGATATTGTATGGCATTGGCCTCATCCAAAGAGATTTGAGCTTTTAGGTATTGAGACATTGGGCTATAAAGGCAACGTTATCTTTCCTATGACCCTACATGTAGACGATTTAGATTCACCGGTGGTATTAGATGCAAATCTGACACTATCATCATGCACGACAGTCTGTGTTTTGACCGACTATCCTTTTGAAATATCATTTATTCCCTCAGAGCTGAAGCTTTCTGAATCTGCTATGCATATTTACGCTCAAGGGATGAACTTAGTGCCCAAACCATCCCCTCTTATTAAAAATGTGAACGCTATCTGGGATGAACAAAATAGTAAGTTACAAGTCACTGTCGAGAATAGCATGGGTTGGACGGAGCCCGACATGTTAATAGATGGTACCACAGAAGAAGTCCGAGACTCGGCATTCACACAACCCGTTTTCGAGGTTGAAGGGAACAAACTGGTTGCGACTTTTGACGTCACCAACTGGATGGGGACACCTCAGCTTGATGAGCAAACGATAACCGTCACTTTAGATGACAATAACTTCATTGCTGAGCACGCCACTACAGTCAAATCTCAAATGATTATTGAAGATCGGGGCAATTTTAATATCGCTCAGATGATTCTATTCGCTTTGTTTGGTGGCTTCATTCTTAATATCATGCCATGTGTCCTACCCGTTTTAGGAATGAAATTGAGTAGTATTGTCTCGACTCAAGGTTTAGAGAAAAGACAGATACGCTTTCAGTTTTTGTCTTCTTCCTTAGGTATCCTGGTTTCATTTTGGTTGATTGCACTATTTCTAACCGTCCTAAAGCTATCAGGTAGCGCTATTGGATGGGGGATCCAATTCCAGAACGCTTGGTTTATTGGGTTAATGGTATTCATCACAGGCGTATTTGGGGCAAATATGCTGGGGTTATTTGAAATACGCTTGTCCTCTAACGCAAACACGTGGCTAGCAACAAAAGGGGATAACTCATATAAAGGACACTTTACTCAAGGTATGTTTGCGACATTGCTTGCCACGCCGTGTTCAGCTCCATTTTTAGGCACAGCTGTGGCGTTTGCTCTCGCGACAAGTATTCCAGTTATGTTTTTGATATTCACGGCATTGGCTTTGGGTATGGCATCACCATGGATAGTTGTGGCTCTATTCCCATCGGTTGCACTAAGACTGCCAAAGCCGGGTCAATGGATGAATAAAATCAAGTTGTTATTTGGCTTTATGATGCTGATAACCAGCGTTTGGTTGTTAAGTCTGTTATCTAACCACGTGCCAATGTTATGGGTATATGTAATTTCAATAGTAGCTTTGGCTCTATTAGTCATGCGTACATTGCGTGTGTATGGAAAAAAGGTTGCCACATGGACAGGAGGTGCTCTGATTATATTAGCTTCAGCAAGTCTGGTTGTAGGCAGCATAACTTCTAATAAATCGGCCACATTACTCCCTCCTGAGCCAAACTGGGAGCCACTTTCAACAACAGCAATTGAAAATCATATTGCTGACGGAAAAGTTGTTTTTGTCAATGTTACTGCCGATTGGTGTATTACTTGTAAAGCTAATAAGATTGGTGTGTTACTACAAGACCCAGTCTATGGAATGCTGCATCATTCAGATGTTGTTGCAATGGAGGGCGACTGGACAGTACCTAGCCAAAGTGTAACGAGCTACCTGCAAGAAAATGGACGATTTGGTGTCCCATTCAATATCGTTTATGGTCCTAAAGCCCCTAATGGAATACCTCTTCCCATTATTCTTACAGATGAATCTGTGATAAGTGCGATTGAGACAGCGAACGGAAATAATAAAGAGTGAAATATAAAAAATTAAGGCGTTGGCTTAAAGAGATTGGTCTTTTCGTTTTTATTGCTGTTGTCTTTTCGATCGGGGTGGATTTGTGGAGGCAACAGAGTATTCCTGTTGCTAATGCTCCCAACATTGTTGGCCAGTCGATTGATGGTAAAAGTGTCGATATATTTGAAATGAGTAAAGAAAAGCCTGTCATCGTTTACTTTTGGGCAACTTGGTGTCCAGTCTGTAAGTTTGTCAGCCCGACCATCAACTTGATAGATAAAATGGATTCTTATGAAGTTATTGGTGTGTCAATTAGCTCTGGACCTGATGACCGAATAGCGAAGTTTTTAGAAGCTCACCATTATGACTTTTCGAATTTGAATGATTCACGAGGATTGAATGCGAGAGCTTGGGGGATTTTAGTTACTCCGACGATCGCAGTTGTTAAAGATGGTCAAATTCAATTCGTTACCACTGGTTTCACGACTCCTATTGGTCTCTTGGCTAGGATTTGGTTTGTATAATAATTGAGAAAATGAGATGAAGATTGGTTATAAAATATTGATTGCAAGTGTATTCGTTTCACCGCTTGCGTTAGCAACGACACATGATGATAAAATTGAAGACATTACTAAGATACTTCAAGAAAATCCTTTGATTATAGATAACCTCCATGAAAGCTTACACTTGTATGTGAATCAACAAAAAGCTTTCGAGGGTACAATCGCTGAAAATTACGACTATATGTACAATAACTCTAATCACACAAGCTTTGGTTCTAGTAATGCGAAAACTACGATCATTAATTTTACAGATTACAGTTGTCCTTGGTGCAAGAAATTAGATAGTGTGTTAGATCAACTTGTAGATAAATATTCCAATGATATTAAAGTTGTGAATGTTTACGTGCCTATTAAAGAGATGTCAAGCCATTCCAATTCAGCGAGTTTTGCCTTAAATGTGTGGGAGAACCATCCAGAAAAGTTTGCTGAAACTCATGCGTTGCTTATTAAAAAACCAGGAATACATGATCATCGTTCTATTGAACGAATTGCTAAAAGACTAGGTCTTGAGAACCATATCAAATCAGATGCTTTGACCGATGAGATGCTTGCAAAAAACTACCAGATATTTAACCAGTTAGGCATGTGAGGAACGCCCGGAATGTTGTTAAATGGTCAAATAATTCCCGGATATGTACCACTTGATAAGCTGGAAGCATTGGTGAAAGACTCCGCTGAGTAATTCGGATAGAAAGCTAAACCACCTCAAATTGAGTTATGTAGTGGCGTAGTTAATTTGGCCAATCTTCTTAGCAACAAAGATATCATACCTCCATATTGGATGATCTTATGATAATCAAAGACTTGAGTCAGAAGCAGTTCGGCATTATAACTCCGCACTAACTGGTGACCTCGGTGAGAAAGACCATTTTGAGGCTCTATTTAGCCTGGCTAGCACGCTGAGAAGCCTCGGGAAATATCATGAAGCAGCCGTTTGGTTTGAAAAAGCATGCACTCTTTTCCCCAATACAAAGGAGGCGATGCCATTTTATGCAATGTGTTTGTATAACCTTGGAGAGGATAAAAACGCGGTCGAGAGGTTATTAAACCTCCTGATTGACACAACAAGCTCAGAGGAGATTTTAACGTACAAACGAGCTATCAGGCTTTACGCGCAAGACTTAGATCGAACTTGGTAATTTTAAGGAAATGAAGCTGTGACTATTGATACGACACTCGCCATTGAACATGACATAAACGTCTATCTTGTTAATTCATTTACTAAAGGCGGATTAGGCGGAAATCCTGCTGGAGTTGTTATAGGCCCACCTTCCCTTAGTACAGAACAAAAAACATACATCGCGCGACAGGTTGGCTTTTCTGAAACGGCCTTTGTGTACACCAATAAAGAAACAGATTTCAAGGTGGAATTTTTTACTGCTGAAGGGGAAGTGGACTTTTGTGGTCATGCCACTTTGGCTGCATTTTTCGTATTGGCTTCGCAGGGGTTCATTGAGCAAGGTTGTTACACACAACAAACAAAAGCAGGTATTCTTCATGTAGCCGTCGATGATAGCTCTATTGTAATGGATCAAACCAAACCTCTGTTTCGTCGCGCCCCTCATGTTAAAGACATCGCTTATGCTATTGGCATATCCAGTGACGTGATTACGAGTACGGGATTGCCTATTGAAATCATCTCGACAGGTTTACCCGATATCATTGTCCCTGTGCAGACTGGACATTTAGATATCCTAAAGCCTAACTTTGCTGCGATATCGAAGCTAAGCCAAGAGTTCAATACTATCGGTTTCCACGTATTTGAACTTAGCAACGATAAGGCAACGATTGCCCATTGCCGAAATTTCGCACCTTTATATGGTATCAATGAAGAATCAGCGACAGGCAGTGCGAGTGGGGCTTTAGGTTGTTATCTTATTAAGCATGGCATCACTGATAGCTTAACGTTCGCTTTAGAGCAAGGACGCTCAATGGGGGCCTTATCTTTGATTCAAGTTACCATTGATTCTAAACAAGGTATCATTCGCCGGGTTAGAGTCGGAGGTCAAGCGTCCTTGGAAGGAATGAAGGAAGTGCCGATAAGTTTATCTCACATTGAAAACCTACGACTTTGCAAGGTTTAGAATCGTTATTTTTCGGTATGTCCTATGCCATCAAAAGCGTAAGAGTTACGTAACTCTTAATGGTTTTTGATGGCGCAGTTCATTCCCTAAATCAGGGCGGTGAACATCCTTGATATGAGGATTCATTAGTTTAAGTATCAAATTTTAATCTGATACTGACAAGTTAGAGTGGAGGTTCTAACTCGGAAATGTCCAAAAGTTTGTTACACACATGTCGCTAGAGGATTAATTGGAGCGTGGTAATTTTACTACGTTGAATTTTAGTCGTTGTTCAAATTTGCAGACTTTCGATGCAATGTTATGCGAACTTATGCTGCAAATATCATCTTAAGTAATTGATTGTCTGTTTGAGCTATGCAGAGTTATGTTGCAAGCATCACCTTAAAAAAGCCGCTCTTTATGAGCGGCTTTTTGCTATCTGAAACTTTCAAAAAGTGAACAACAGTTCGTGATTGGTGGTGTTCACTCTGTACATCAGCCTACTCGTAAATGCTGTATGAAAAGTATTTACTTGCGATTTTTTGATGTTGACCATTGTCGATCAGTCTTTGTATTCCACTATCGATAAGATCTTTTAATTCGTCATCTTGTTTTCTAACAGCGACTCCAATACCACGACCAAACCACTTCTCTTCTGTAAATTTAGGGCCTGTAAAGTGATAGTCCTTACCCTGATCCGTTTCAAGAAAGCCTGCGTTGAGCCCCATTGAACCACCAAACACGCTATCTAAGCGGCCGTTGAGTAAATCGGTAAAGGCTTCATCGAATGAGCCGTAACGTTTGATATCTACATCTGGATAGATCTCAGAAAGGTACTTGTCACCAATAGTTGCTCGTTGAACCCCAATTGTTAGTTCATTTAAGCTGCCGTCATCCATATTGATTTCACGCCCCTTTTCCATGACAAAACGAGTGGGAACTTTAGCGTAAGGCATAGTGAAATTAACTTTCTTTTCACGTTCTTCGGTAATGGTCATAGCCGCTATAATTGCATCGTTTTTACGGCTTAAAAGTGATGGGATAATACCGTCCCAATCAGTCTTTGAGATGATACATTTTACTTCTAATTCGATACACAAGGCGTTGGCTAAATCGACTTCAAACCCCTCTAATTCACCATCTTGCGTTGTCCAACTGAACGGTGGGTAGGCCCCTTCAACAGTAAAGCGAATTTGTTTCCAATCTTTTGCGTATGTGAACACAGAGAAAACACTGACGAATGCAACAAGTATCCATTTCATTGGTTATTTCCTTATAGTAATAATGGATATGGATAATTAACCAATTGTTAACATTTATCAATGCAAATGCATATTGATGTGAGCAAAGGCATGCAGATCAATTAGTTTGCTCCAGTTTTATTGCCAGAAGTACTGCTAGCGTATTTAAGGACGTTAACAATACTTATCCGATTAATCCGCAGGTAGCGTTACAGTAGACGATTTTTCCCCTCGAATGAAACTCAATTTATTGTTTTTTCCTTTACTGGCTCGACTATAGGTTGGAGCTGTGACTTGTTACTGCGAGTACGATGGCTGCAGTTAAAAGCGCTGAGCCACCGATTTTATTCAGGTACGTTGGGTGATCTTGCATAAACCCAAGAAGCTTCTTGGCAGAGGTGGCGTAAATCATCACCCACGTAAAATCCAACACTGCCATTGTGGGGCACATCACCAACATTTGTGATAACAGGGGCTTGGTTGGGTCTATGAACTGGGGGAAGAATGCAGTGAAAAAGACAATCGCTTTGGGGTTACCCGCTGCAACGAAGAAACCACTTAAATAGAGTCTGTGGCCTGAAATCGCGGTGGATGAATTGGTGGTTATTTGTACATCACACTCAGGTTTATCACGCAACATCTTGATACCCATATACAGCAATGTTGTGACCCCAAGCCACTTGATAACGGTGAACGCCAGCTCAGACGTTGACATTATGACGCCAAGTCCAACAGCAACAATGATCATCTGTATGAAGTTTGCTGAGATATCGCCTAGTGCCGTAAAAACAGCTTTATTGACGCCATATTTCATTGAATGAATGACGCCCAACAAAATGCTGGGACCTGGCGTCATGGTTAAGATAAGTGAAGCGAGGCAGAAGGTTAGCCATGTTTCTATAGTCATTTGTTTTCTCCGGGTGACTGGTATCTATTTTTCGGAAAAAGTAGTCTGCTAGCATAGAGATAGATATCAAAATAACCTGAGGTTATATAAATGGTTGAAGACTTGGAAAGCATCCCATCATTAGTTCCCAAATTACTTCTGCAGCTACTAGCACTCGGAAGTATCACTGATGCCGCTCTGGTATTAGGAGTCAGCCAACCCGCTGCGAGCAAGGCTCTTCGACGAGCTGAAGATGTGTTAGGTTTCGCTTTAGTCCGAAGAGACAGTCGCCCCTTATTGTTAACAGAGGAAGGGAGGTTGATTGCTGAGTTCGCTAAAAAGCAGGAATTGCAGGGAGAGGTGTTATTGAGACAGCTTCGACTTATTCAAAAAGATGGCGCTGGACAGGTGAAAGTGGCTTCTTTTGGCGCATCCGCTTCCACACATATTTTACCCAGCCTAATTCATGCGATCAGCCAACACTTACCTCAAGTTAAAATTGAAATAAGCGAGTTTACTGACGAAGGAGCATTATTAGCATTGCGAGAGGGGCGCGTAGATTTTGCAATCGCGGTTGATAAAGAGTATTTGGATCTAGATATCATCCCAGTCTTTACTGACCGTATGGTGGCTTTAGTTCATGAAGATGACCCTTTATCCCAGTTGCCAGTTTTGTCGGCTGTGGATATCGAAGATCGAGATTTTATACTGAGTAAAGGGGGCAGCGAGGCGCTCATTAGAGAATGGTTTAAGCTATCAAAATCTCGCCTTAAAGAAAAACACACCATTGTTCAATTGACCTCGATACTTGCTTTGATTAGAGCGGGCTTAGGTGTTTCTATTGTTGCAGAGCTTGCCGTTCCAGAATCTCATCCCAGCGTAAATGTTATCCCTCTTGCGCCCGAGTACCCTCGTAATATTTGTGTAGCGAAAAGAAGCGGTTGTTTTTCTTCGAACGCAGCCAGGTTAACTTGGGACTTTTTGAGTAAAAATAGGTCACACAGTTACCTAAGCAAGCGAGGTCATTAAGTGCGAACAGACGTTTAGCTGTCATTGCCTCATTTAATTCGCAGGCAGCACAACGGCAGACGCTTCTTCCTCCGAATCTTCTTTGTCTTCTACTTGGTCAGCAACCCAATCGATTGTCTTGGTTAAATAAAGCTTATTAGTTTCGGTGTCACACCAACTTTTTGATAACCCTCTTCGATTGAATTCACTGCCAATTGCTGCGAGTGTCTGGTTGCTTGAGCGCCCGTAATACAAGGTGTCGCACAGTTGCAGGTCCGACATCGATTGAGGATATGTATTGACCGACGAGGAGTTCATGCTCAGTGCTTTTGATTGGTTATGAGTGCACCCTGTTAGGCTCAGGAAAAAGAAAAGGATTAGCGTGTTTTTCATGGTGTATCAGGTCTATTGCCGATGATTTGCAGACAGTATTGGCGTGTATGATTAAATTATTGTCAATTTTTTGCCAACTAGTTATAGACCAAGACTTTCCTCCCAGTTAGAAAGCGTTATTAAGCCAACGACAAAAACAGTATTAACAAACAAAAGCGCAATTTTGTACAAAAGCTGAAAGAGACAATAGAGTAGACTGATAAGTCGCTCGATAATTAACAGGCTTAGGAATTGTTATGGAGAACAAGAAACGCTCTAAAGAAAAGGCCGAATATAAGATAACCGAAGAGCTCGGCGGCCTTGAAATTCTTAATGCTGAATACGAAAAGCAGAACTTCTCGCGCCACAGCCACGAGGGCTATACGCTGGGAGTCATCGAGCAGGGCGCTCAGCGTTTCTATCGAACGGGCGGACATCATATTGCGCCACAAAATGCGATTATTCTGGTCAACGCCGACGAAGTCCATAGCGGTCACTCTGCCACTGAAGGCGGTTGGGCGTATCGAGCCATGTATCCACTCCCAGATCAACTTGCCAAGATCACTCAAGAGCTAAACCTACCCAATTACGGGGCGCCTTACTTCCCAAGAGCGGTTGTTGAAGATCCTGAACTCGCCAATCAATTGAGATTAGTCTTTAACACGATTGATGAATCTGACAATCGCTTGTTAAGAGAGACCTTGATGTACGGGATGTTGGTTAAACTGATTAGCCGACACGGAAAATCGCCGCTTAACCCCCAACTCGATGGGAAAACTCAGCGCCAACTTGTCTTAGTGAAAGAGTTCTTAGATGACTTTCCACAAGCCGATGTGTCCCTAGAAGAGCTATCTAAGTTAGCGGCATTGAGTCCGTTTCACTTAGTACGTTCTTTTCAAAAAGAGTTTGGTCTTCCGCCACATGCGTATCAGATCCAATCTCGGCTAAGGCTTTCTCGTAAGCTATTGAAGCAAGGGCATACCATTTCAGATACCGCGCAAGAGTGTGGCTTTCACGACCAAAGCCATTTTCATCGACACTTCAAAAAGGCCAATGGCTACACGCCGGGGCAATACATTAAAATGCTCTAAATCGGACACCTTAATTGGTTCGCGAAATCGAGCAAGTTTGTGCAATCGAACCGACTCCACTCTTCTTACATTGAATAGCGAATGTAAAGAGAGAAAAGAATGATATGGATAGTGAAACAATGGATAGACGAACACAGTTATGGAAAGGCGTTTTAGCGGGAATGCCTTTGAGTATTGCGGTAATCCCTTGGGGAATTCTAGCCGGTTCATATGCGATAGATGCCGGATTGAATCAACTTCAAGCGCAAGCGATGTCGGCTATTTTGTTTGCTGGCTCAGCACAACTTGTTGCTGCAGGTATGTTTAAAGCGGGTATTGGTTTAGGCACTATGTTGTTGACCACACTGTTCATCACCTCAAGGCACTTTCTGTATAGCGTATCGATGCGTGACAAAATCAGCCATCTTCCTGCGCGTTGGCGTCTATTACTCGGTTTTTGGCTCACCGACGAGCTGTTCGCGATTTGTAGTGGGCAGTCTCAGAAAGAATTTAATCGCTGGTATGCTGCGGGTGTAGGCGGCGGTTTTTATCTCGTTTGGAATATTGCGAGCTTTGTCGGCATTGTCGCGGGAAGCCAAATTCCTTCGCTTAATGAGATTGGGCTCGACTTCGCGGTCGCAGCAACCTTTATCGCTTTGGTGTTCCCATTAATCCGAACTCTACCCGTCGTGGTGTGTGTTGTGGTTTCATTGGTCACTTCGGTTGCCATGTCGGTTAACAATATTGAGGGCGGGCTAATGATTGCAGCGATTGCAGGTATGTTAGCGGGCTTTTTGAGTGAATCGTTCCAAGAGCGAAACAACGGTAACAAGACAATCGTGGAGGGGAAATAGAGATGATTTGGTTAACGATATTCCTCATGACTGCGATTGTTTTCTTTAGTCGGTATCTGTTTCTTGAGCCTGCAATCCCGCTTCGACTCAATCAAACCGCAAGGCGCCTATTGCGCTATTCAAGCCCAGCGGTGCTGACTGCGATTTGGGGGCCAATTGTATTTGCTCCTGAACAAACATTTTGGCCAAGCCTTGAAAACCCATACTTGATAGGCGCGGTGGTGACTGGCTTATTGATTTGGAAAACAGGCAATGTGCTACTAACGATCGGCGTTAGCATGGCGGTGTTTTTGTTCTATAACCTTGTCGCGGTTGATTACCTTTTCTCGTGAGCTTCAACTTCAATGTCAACTTAGGCTTTGTGTTTCTCCTATTATTTAAGGGCTGTATAAATATGATTACTTGTTATGTTCGATATGTGATTGATCCTAAAAAGGTAAATGAGTTTGAGGCATACGCAAAAATGTGGATTCCTCTGGTCGCTAAATTCGGGGGCCAACACAATGGTTATTTCTTACCGTCGGAAGGGGCGAACAATATTGCCTTGGCGCTGTTTACCTTTGAAAGTTTGGCTGCCTATGAAGAGTATCGGATTAAATCGTTGAACGATGCTGAGTGTATTAAAGCGTTTGAATTTGCAGACGAAGTTGATTGCATCGTGAGTTATGAACGCAGCTTTTTTAGACCTGTTTTAGAGTGATAGACCTTGCAACGTATAGCGTGGTGGCATCTAATGTACTGATTCACTGTTTGTGTGTTTAGGTTTTGGTAAGGAGTTAGTTTGGCTAAGAAATATTATGTGGTTTGGAAAGGTCGCACACCGGGTATTTTTACCACTTGGAACGAGTGTAAATCCCAAGTCGATGGTTTCGCTGGTGCGAGATATAAATCGTTTCCAACACTAGACGAGGCTGAGTCTGCTTTCGGTGGTAAAACGTCGTCTGCGTCAGGTTCTACTGCGACAAAGCCAAGCTCTGCGGGTAAGTCGACGAAAGCTAAGGTGCCGCCTCTTTCGGAGCAGCAAATCACAGATATGCCTTTTGATATCAAGATCTTTACCGATGGTGCGTGTGAACCAAACCCTGGTGAAGCAGGGACGGGGTTAGCGGTATACCAAAACAACCAATTAACCGAATTGTGGTATGGCTTGTATCAACCTGTTGGTACCAATAATACCGCTGAGTTGCATGGCCTTAAACAGGCGTTTTTGCTCGCAAAAGAGAAGCTAAACGCGGGTCTGTCTGTAGCGATCTATTGTGACTCTAAGTACTCGATAGATTGTATTACTAAGTGGGCAACGGGTTGGGAGAAAAAGGGCTGGACTAAGTCGGGCGGCGAGATCAAAAACCTCGATATTATTAAGCCGGCGTATGCGCTCTACCAAGAGCTGGCTTCAAAAATTACCATCTACCATGTGAACGGACACGTTGGTATTGAAGGTAACGAATTGGCCGATAGAATGTCGATTGTGGCTATTTCATCGAAAGAGCAACAACTCGCTCAATATCGTGACATCGACGATATTGAGTCTATTTTGGCACTGCGAGCAGGCTAGTTAGGCTTCTTAATGAAAAGCTACTGAAAGTCACTGAAAGCATAAGTCGCCATCATTAGGCAGTGCTAGACGAGCGTTACATTTCAAATGGATGTAGCGCTCTTTTGTTTTTGTGGTGCTCCGTTTTCTTATGGTGCTTAGTCGTTCTTGTGAGGCGTAGCAGTCCTTGTGATGCTTACTGCCTGAGTTAATCCTTATTGAGCTGGGTTCTCTATCCAACGAGATAATTGCTGAGCTTGTTTGATCGAATTAAAACTGTCTTTCACTCTCTCACGTGCCTTTAAACTCATCGATGTTTTATCGTTACTGCTCAGCTGCGCGAAACGCTCAATCGCTTCTCTTAATTCTTCCACATTCTTTTCGCCAACCACAAAACCTGTCTCTTGTGAGACGATCTCTTTGCATCCCATGATGTTGGTGGTAATAACTGGCGTTCCTACGGCCATCGCTTCTTTTAAAACCAGTGGTCCTGTATCCACACTCCCGGTTTCGGAAAAACAGAAGGGCGCGATTAGGCTGTCATAATTCGATAGTTTCTCTTTCACCCATTCATGAGGCTTAGCGCCAAGAAAGGTCACGTTTCGAGTGAGCCCTTGCTCTTTGACCTGTAACTTTAACTGTTGCTCTAAATCGCCAGTACCGACGATATCGAGATGAATATCGAGAGGTTCGGCAATCGGCGCCAATGCATCAATAAGATGGTGGATACCTTTTTGCTCCACTAATCGGCCAAGGAAAACAAAGCGAAGTTGCTTCGTTTCGATTTTTGGGTTGAGTTGGAATTGTTTGGTATTAACTCCGCAATGCAGGAGCTTAATGTTTCCTTTCGCCATGGTATTGAAGTCAGCAAGCATGTCTTTACACACTGTAACCACAAAATCACTCGATGAGATTTTATGTTCAATGTCATAAGCGAACTCGTAAACATCATGACCATGAGCAACGAACGAACAGGTGATATTCAGCAGCTTTGCCGCGACGATGGCGTGAGCTGTGGTGTGCTGACAGAAATGCGCATGTACGTGTTCGACGTCGTTTTCCGCGAGTTGCAGCGCTAATTTAAACCCATAAGCGAACAGTGACTTTTTGGGCATACTGGTTTGCTTAGAAATAAATGAGACAGCCTTGATGAAACCTATCCAGTTAATGCTGGCGACTTTACCCTTCCGAACATTTTTACCTATTTCGACAATGTCGTAGTCGAACTGTTTTTCACTGTTTTCAATTTTGAACGTCATTACACAAACATCGTGCCCACACGCTTTCACAGAGTCGACTTCTGTTTGAATGAAGGTCTCACTGAGTACTGGGTAGGTTGGCGCCACAAATGCTACTTTCTTCATTCCTTACTCCTCAAATCCATATGACTAAAGCTATCAAGCCAAGGTAATAACCAATAAAGCAAGATACGAACCAAGATCGAATCGTAGCTTTGGAGGGCTTTCTGATTGCTTTTCGAAGGTTACCCCTTAAGAGGTAGCTCGTTTTCTCAAATTGATAATCAAATTGGAGTTGCAGTTTTTTTGAACATCTGTGTTTGGTCGTCATTTTGAGAATGGACGCGTAGGTGGCTGATCTAGATGTGATTTCATAGCAAGACACTCTCGGCATAGAACATGCAACGTCAGCCATATAACGTATAAATCTGAGGGCGTCATTATGGCTAAAGTAAGTGTTGTTATTCCTACCTACAATTGTTTGGATTACCTGCCGAAAGCGATTGGCAGTGTACTAAAGCAGACTCATCAAGATGTTGAGCTGATTGTCATTGACGATAACAGTAACGATGGAACGTCGACGTATCTTGCTTCTATAGACGATGAACGCATTATTACGTTGTCCACATTGGGTGTTGGTGCGCCTCAAGCGAGAAACCTAGGGATTGAAAAGGCGACCGGTGAATACATCGCTTTTTTAGATGCAGACGATTTCTGGTTTCCTGAAAAAATTGAGCGCCAACTCGAATTTCATCAACGTTACCCTGATCTCGCGATGAGCTTTACTAACTACGAACACCTGACTGAAGATTACCAAGTGATCGTGGATTGCTTTAGTTACTGGTCGCAATTTCAAGATCAAGACGAGCTGTTCATCAACATCGAGAACCCGCTGGAGTTCATCATTGAAAACAACGTGATTGGAACTTCAACGGTCATGGTGAAAGCGGATGTGTTTTCTCAAACAGACAGTTTCAATGCTGACATCAAGTATGGGGAAGATTGGGAACTGTGGCTTCGAATGAGTGAAAACCATCAGATCGGTGTGTTGAACTCGGTGCAGGTTGGCTACTTGATGAGAGCGAGCTCTGTTACCCAAACTGAAAGTCTTAAATTGAGAAATTTGCAGTCTATAGAGACTATTCTTCAACATTACCAAAATGACAGTCAACGATGGAATCTACCCACTTCTAGCTTCAAAATCGCAAAGGCGAGAATACTGGAAGGTTATGCTGACTATTATCGAGGTTTACAACAGAATAGACAGGCTATTGCCTACAGTTTCCGTTCTTTGGTCATGTCACCTCAAAAACGCACATTGCGACACCTAATTGGAGACTGTAAAAGTTTCCTAAAGCCAGCTTGGTAAGGAAAAGGTGACGACTATGGGTTCTTTAAAGCAGTCGGCTTACTACGCCATCGGTATATTAATGATGAAAGGGATTTCATTGGTGATGATCCCGTACATTACGCACAATATGACGTTGGCAGAGTATGGTTCCTTAGAAGCCATTGTCTTGCTGGCAGACATTGGGACGATATTGTTCAGCTTCGGTATTGTCGATGCCATGTATCGTTATGTGGGTGTCGCCGAAGGTGATGAAAAGCAAAAGCTCGTCTCGAACTGCTTCACATTGAGCGTGCTGGTGTGCGTGCTTGGGGGCGCCTTGATTGCCCTCAGTATGCCGTTGTTAATCTTAATGTTGCCAGTTGAATTCCAGCCTTACCAGATACTGCTTCTGCTTATTCCTACCATGCTCGATGGGGCGATTTCTATCCCGCTAACGCTGATGCGTATGAACGCGATGGCGAAACGTTTTTGCATGCTCAATGTGTTGAAAGCCGGTGTTCAAGCCATCATGACTTTTGTTTTGCTTGAGGCTGGATACGGTATAGATGGCGTGTTGATTTCAGCTGCGGTATCCAGTGTGTTGCTAATGGTTTGTTTAGTGCGTTATCAATGGCAAGAGATGGGATCTTTTGGTTGCTTCAAATACTCGGCGAAGATCTTAAAATTCGGACTGCCCGTTCTGGTTGGCGGTGCATCAATGTATATGATCATGGGGCTCGACCGCTGGGTAATGGCAAGCTTCGTCGGTGTCGAAGAACTCGCGATTTATGCGGTTAGCGGAAAGTTCGCGTTGATTCTTGGTCTGTTGTTGCAGCCTTACGCGCTTTGGTGGTTTCCAAACCGTGTGGCGATGCTTCAACAGCCGGGTGGCAGTAAGATGTGTGCCGATAGGGCGTTAGTCGGAGTGAACCTCGCCATTGTTTTAGGTTCGTTGATGATTCTAACGGTACCCGGATTTATTTCTCTCATTTTACCGAGCAGTTATCATTACGCGGGGGCCATTGTTGTTGCGCTGCTTGCGATTAGCGTTATCAAAAATGCAGGTGATTATCTTAACCTTGGTTGTTTTAGTGGCGATTCGAGTCAATCTCAAATGTGGATTCAAGGTGGATGTGCGGTCTTGGCGGCCATTGGTTATTTCACAGTGACGCCTATTTATGGCGTGTGGGGTGTTGTCGCGGTTCTTTGTGCAACTTATGTTGTGCGGCTCATGCTTCTGTATGTTGTAAGCCAAGCGATGGAACAATTACCTTATGAACACAGCAAGTGGGTAACCGCAGTTAGCATCGCATTAGTAGCGATAGCGAGTGATCAACTTCTGGGATTGGTGTTGGTTGATGTCCATGACTTTATTCTTGGATCGGCTGTTGGTGTAATCGCGCTGGTGGCCTTTGTTAAATACTCAGTGATCGTTGTCCCGCAAGCTCTGCTCGACAAGTTGATGCTGGGTAAGCAGTCTCACGCAAATTAAAATAAAACACTGTTCATAATGTGTGAGATTCGATAGTATTTATAAATTCAATGAATGCCATCAATGGAAAGATACATGAACAAGTGGATTGTGCTCTCAGCTCTATTCTCAACCTTATCGTACGCTTCGTCTGAATTGTCTAACCACGACGTACTCACTCAGCACTTTGACGTTCCTGAAGCTATCTCCTTAGAAAATCAAAACAGGGTATGTAATAGCCTTGTTTGTAGTTCGGTGTCTGCGCCAAAATCTGTTCCTGCTGTTGGCGACTTCCCAGAGCGAGAATCAAACCCAACGATAGATACAATTGCGAGCGCTATCTATTTCGTCGGTGAGATTGGTGTCGCCGAAAATCTAGCGACACCCGAGTACGAACAGTTTTTTGAGAACTGATTGAAAATTTACTGTATAGATTTGGTGCTTATTTTTTATGCAGTTACAAAAGATATGAAATGCTGTTATAAACGATAAGACCTTGTTTAAGGATTTTATAATCACGGCATTTGGCAATTAGGAAGCACCAATGGAAATCTGGAAGTTACTGCTGTTTATCCCCGCTTGTTTTGCGCTCAACATGACTCCGGGCCCAAACAATTTGTTATCAATGAACAACGCCCGTTGTTACGGATTTCAGGCCGCCTTTGTCGCTGGCTTAGGAAGAATCCTCGCTTTTTCTGGCATGATTGCTTTGGCTGCATCCGGTTTAGCTGTTGTGCTTTATACCTCTGAAACTCTGTTTTTCCTTATCAAGCTATTTGGCGCGATGTATCTGTTGTGGATCGCGTTCAATCTTTGGCGCTCACAAGCCAGTCCGGTCGCGGATATTGAACGAAATAAGAACTGGTTTGGTCTTGTTAAACAAGAGTTCGCACTGGCTGCTGGCAACCCCAAACCGATACTTATCTTCACTGCATTCCTACCTCAATTTGTCGATGTTTCAGCGAACGTAAATACTCAATTCTTTGTTTTAGGCAGCACGTTCCTTGTATTAGAAATGCTCGCGATTTCCATCTATGCAGCCTTTGGTTTATATCTACGAAATTGGTTTTCAAAACCTCAAATGGCCAAGCGTTTCAACAAAGCGTGCTCGGTTTTTCTTGCTCTATCCGGTGCTAATCTGTTGGTGAGTCGACAGTAGTTCTCATTTTGCTTGTCTAGTTTATCGTTAATCTTTTAAGGTCTGTCTATGAATATTGTCTGTGCGGAAAAACAGGAACTGGCTGATATCTACCAGCTTGAACATGCTTTATTTGGCGATCACGCCTATCCGTTGTTTTTCTTTCGTCAGGCATTTGATTGCTGGGGGAAGGGCTTGCTGGTGGCGAAACAAGATTCGCAGGTTGCGGGCTATATATTAATGACACCAACCGACAAACAACAAGAGTATTGGGTTTTGTCACTGGCTGTTGATACTGCTTACCGAGGTATGGGGATTGGCCGTTCATTGATGCAACTGGCGATAGAAACCTTGCCACAAGGTTCCAAGCTTTTACTTACCGTTGATCCAAGTAACAGTTCGGCTTGTGAGCTGTATTTGTCGATGGGTTTTGTGACCATCAAAGAAGAGAGTAATTATTTCGGAGACGATGAGCCTCGTCTGGTCATGCAGCTCATCATCTAGTTCCCGCTTCATGTATCCGTTTAGATATAGGCATCGCATGCTTAAGTTAGCATCACGATACCGTGCATCAATACCACGCTAGAGGTGAGCCGAGTTCTCATATCCAAGTAGCCATCTGGGCCTTGGCTCTGGTTCTCTTCTCTCATTGACCTTTCAGCTCGCCAAACCGCAATGTAGCCAATGATGAGAATTAGGGTAGTGAGAAACTCTTTTTGCTCTCCAAGCAACACTGCCAACCATGCGACGAGCACTATCGCATTACTTAGCAGCAGCGCTTTGTTGCTTGATTGGCTTTCAAAGTTCTCGATGCCGTTTGCCCACAAGATCCCTGAAAGAAAGCTCAAAATCGCCACACTGTAGGTTATGAAGAGCGTTTCACCGCTTATCCCCATAAATTGGCTGTCGGTGAGCGAAAGGAGGAGACCGAATAAAAACGGAATTAACCCCATATAACCAAGTTTGGCCATGGTGTTACGTGTTTGAGTTGTCCCCATGTAATCTGACTTCATAACTGCTGCTCGATAGCGGTTTTAAGGATAGTACTGGTTGGCGATGTAGAACTCGGGAAGGTTGCGACCACTTTACCTTCTTTGCTGATCAAGAACTTATAGAAATTCCATTTAGGCGTTACGCCCGCTTGTTGTTGGATTTCGGCAAAGACTGGGTTCGCTTCTGGCCCAGAGATTGATGCACGCGCCATCATCGGAAAGGTGACGCCATAATCTAAGTAGCAGATTTTAGCGGATTGCTCCTCGCTGCCTCTGTCTTGGCGAAAATCATTACTTGGGAAACCAACAACCGTGAAGCCTTGGTCTTTATAGGTTTGATGGAGCTGCTCTAGTTGTTCGAACTGAGGAGTGAAACCACATTGGCTTGCCGTATTTACCACCAATAGAGTTTTGCCTTGAAACTCATCGCACAAGGCGATTTCTTCGGTTGAGTTTAACAAGCGCTGTTTGCCATTAAGTATTTCGGGACAGCTCGCTGCAAAGGCGATGGAACTCGTGAGGCTTGTAATCAGTGCGGTTGAGCAAAGTAGTGAACATTTCATAGGGTTGGCTCATTTTAGTTGGCGTAATGGTTATTACTCTTGAGCACGATGAAATGATCACTTTGCGTATTATTTACTGTCTCATTAACTCGCGCTTTTAGTTGTGCTTTTGCTCTCTGAGATAAGATATGGAGCGACCAAGCGACTGATATTCACTTTTGCACCAAGGCGAGCCGCTAATAGATACATGCCACCAATTTTTCGGTGCAGGAACAGCGCATCGGCGGGCGGCGTATGCCAATACTCTTGTTCCATGCTCAAAATGGTGCCTGCTTCACGAAGCCTTTGTGCCAATCCACTGGCTTTGAAGTCGTACTCTTCGTCAACTAACATCGGCTCACAGGCCATCTTCACTAGATTTAGAATCGCTTGGCGTTGTTCGGGAAGAATTGTCTCGCTAAAGAATCCTATTTGCTCTAAAGCTCGGTTGAGCACTTGCTCATCGTTGTTAATGACAGAGGAAAAGGCCAAGCGATAACCCTCGCTGAAGCGGTCACTGTACTCACGGGTTGCTCCGAAATCTAATAAGCCAATTTGTCGGGTGTTTTCAACATAAAGGTAGTTGGCGAAATTGGGATCGGTTTGCACCATCTTAAAATCGAACAACTCTCTGAATAGAAGCTCAAGCAAGCTGTGCATCACAAAGTCACGGGTGTCTTGGTCGTAACTTTCTATCTGTTCTATAGAGACGCCTTCGATGAAGTCCATGGCGAGCACGGATTCTGAAGAGACTTGCGGATGAATCTTAGGTACGACGAAGTGAGAGTGCTCTTTTAATGCATTGTGATAACGAGTTGCATAGCCAGCCTCTCGAGCGTAGTCCGCTTCATCATGGAGCTGTTTTTTTGCCTCTTCTAACAAGCCTTTGTAGTCGACCGACTTTGGTATCAAGCCAACAATGTTGAGCAGTGTGCCGACGTTGTCCACATCACTGTCGATGCTTTTTCGAATGCCTGGGTATTGGACTTTGACGGCGAGTTTGTCCCCGGCATCGCTATAGGCTTGGTGAACTTGTCCGATAGACGCACTGGCAATCGGTTTAAAGTTGAAGGAAAGGAATTCGGTTTTCCACTGGTGCCCAAGCGAGCTCTCTAAGACTTGATTGAGCTGCTTTGTTGGCAGTGGGTCAGCGTCGGAGCGCAGGCGAGAAAGAATGTCGGCTAATTCTGGCTCTAGAACATCGCCCGCATCCATTGATAGCATCTGCCCCAGCTTCATCGCAGCGCCACGTAGGTGCGCCAGTTGATCGGTCAGGCGAGCAATGTTCTGTGGCGTTAACAGTAAGTCTTTTGCTTTGGGTCTGTTGCCTTGTGCAAGCTGCTTGGTGCCTTCCGTTAGCACGTTGCCCGCGACCCTTGTCGCCAGCGAGGCGAACTTACTGAATCTTGAAATACGATGGGTAGGTAGATTTCTTTCTTTTGCCGACATAAAGGTTCTCACTTAGTTATCAAGACTCACTACAAAGTTCTATAAATCATTACCCAACCGAATGTTTTGTTGTGGTAACTTGTCTCGCGAAACAGTAAACAGAATTTAAAGGACAAAACATGAAGTTTATTTGGTTAAAAGTCGCGGTTACCGTTTTAGTTTTTGCTGCGCTGTTTGGTGTGGTGTATTACAAAGTCGCAAGTGGTATGTCTTAACCAAGCGCTATTTTGTGCAGCTGTTACCATCGCAGCGCGACTTTCCGGTTAACCAGAAAGAGACTTTATATCTGTTCTTGGCAAATCGTAAATAACACCAATCTGCGATTGGCTTAAATATCGCCCAACGCAAAGGAGCATATAGCCAACCTTTTCCTACTAAGCGCCACGCTTGGTAGGTCACGTCTAAACCTAACAGCACTTTGCCGTTCTCATCCAGTGCATGCAAAATGGTGTTGGCTGCGTCGGCATCAATCTGAGGGTAGTCTGAAAAGGATTCGCTGTAGATGTCAATGGTTTGAATCTTATTCTCGATATCATGCTTGGCAAGTGCCGCCATCTCTTTTGCGCACAATGGACAAGTCCCATCATAAAATATCGTCAGTTGTGTCATTGTTTATTCGCCTGTGGCTTAGCTAGAAGAACCTTCAGTTGCCCGTTAAGTCGGCACCCTTCAATTCAAGCGCTTGTTATTCGATAATCTTAGAATGGCTACGCTATTGTACCTTTTAAAGATCACTCTTCTCGAATCAAAGTTCTAAAGATGTCTGACTTAGACACTTTGTTCACCCTTTCAAGTCCTTGATTATTTGGTCAAATCTCTGGTTTATGGACAAATGATAACAAAACGTCCAAGAAAGGTGTGCCTTCAATATATAAACATCAACCAAATCAATTAGTTGAAATTGGCTTGGAATATGCTCTATCGAACCTACGAATTGCTAAAGGATTTTCTCCAGTTTGGGCATGGAAGAAAACCTTAAAAGCATAAGTATGAACAAATGGAGAGAGAACATGAAGGTTATAAATTATTTACTTAGTGTGCTTCTGTTGTTTAGTAGTCCTCAGTTGGCGTGGGCTACTGTTGATGTGATGGAACTCGATGGTAACGCGACCAGTGATAATAGTGGTATTGATTGGGACGATGTAAATGACCCCAACAGCATGGTTGGGATTGCAGAATTTTTCGAAAAAGACCGTAATGGTATCGACCAAATCTTTTGGAAAGGTGGATCAAAAGATGATTCCGACATTACAGATTGGGCATTCCGTACGGCGTCACCACAACCAAAAGATGACTTTACTAATGCGTATGCCGCAGCTTTTGAAAGCGAAGGTGACTTGCTGATTTACTTTGGTGCCGACCGATATGCGAACAATGGTGATATGTACATTGGTTTTTGGTTCTTGCAAGATCAAGTAGGATTACCGGCAGGAGCGACAAAAGGTGATTTCGTTGGCGAGCACGTCAATGGAGACATATTGGTCTTGATTTCTTTTCCGCAAGCCAGTGGTGGTAAACCTTATATTGAAGTGCTGCAATGGGATTTGAATAATGGTGATGTGACTGACAACATGACCAGACTGTTCCAGACGGCTGGAGACCCTAAATCTAATGATTTCGTTGGTGCAAGATGTGGCAGTGGTGCTGTCGGTGTCGAGAAGATATGTGCGATTTCAAATGATGATTCTATCGGGGCAATTGCTCTACCCAATGTACAAGGTTGGGATTATCTAGCTAAAACGGGTGAAACTACGTCTATTCCGACGGAGAGCTTTGTTGAAGGACGCCTGAACTTATCTGCACTATTGAATGATGAGTTTGGTATTGAGGATATCCCTTGTTTTAGTAGCTTCTTAGTGGAATCACGAGCTTCCCGTTCGATTGATGCGTCTTTGGCTGACTTCGTTGTCGGTTCATTTAGTTTATGTAGTATCAGCATAGCGGCGACTTGTAACACAACCAGTTTTACGGTTGATGGCATGTTCAACATCGACTACACCGTGACGGTTACCAATACTGGCCCTGGTTCGTTAGGCACTAATGGTGATTACGAAGTGGCCTTTTTATCGGAGTCACCAATCTTAGGTGCGCTTCCAGTGGTGGGTAACGGTGATGAAGTGTGGAGCGTCGGTGAGTCATTCTCATTCATGGGTAATTACCTGTCTGTAAATAATGGTGCCGTCGGCGTGATCGATGGTTCAGTGGATCTTGACGGGCTTATCGTGAATGCTCAAGCTCCCGTGGCTTACAATTGTGCGCCAATAGATTTGAGTCCAATGGTTGAGATTTCTAAGGTATGTAATAGCTTCTTAGAAGTTGATAGCGGTCAAGTTGTGCTTAAGAAAACCTATGATGTTGAAATATGTAATACCGGTGATATTCCATTGGCCATTGAATCGCTGGTGGATTCTAAGGATGATTCTTTGAGCCGTTCTGACTTACCTACCGAAGTCGTCAACAGCAGTTATTACCTCGACTTCGCTTTACCTTGTGATGATCTTGAGGATGTGACCACATGTGGTGCTGGTAATATGTGTAGTGCATTAAGTGCCGACCCAGAACTGTTTGCTTGTAAAACGGGTGAGGGTGAGTGGATACCGAACTTTGGTGATGCGATTGGTCAAGTTTGTACACAAGTAAGCAAAACCTATGCGCCAAATGTGTTACCAACTGGAGTAGACGGAATGCTATCTAATCAAGTAACAGCAACGTTTGACTCGTTGTTCTTGCAAGAAGCATTTATGGAAACATCGAACATTGCAACCTGTGATGTTTGTCCATTTACTGTACCTGAGCCATAAGTACTTTCATTAGTTGTACTCACTTAATTTCTAAAGCAGCCTAGTTCGTTAGGCTGCTTTATTTGTTAGGTAATTAACTAGGCGACTTAAATTACTATTTGATGTTTTTTAATTAGCTTATATAAGGTTGTCCGAGAAATAGACAACGCTTTAGCTGATTGGGAAATATTGTAATGGTGTTGCTGAATCACACGACGAACATTTTTTGAGGAAAGTCGAGTGTCACTCTCAGTGTCGGGCGACGCATCTTTCAATTGAATCCCCATATGACGAGTAGAGAGCGCGTTTGAATTCGAAAGAACAATCGCCCTTTTTATACAGTTGAATAACTCTCTGACATTGCCCGGCCAATGGTACTGTTTCATTTGCTCAAGTGTGTCACTAGGCAGTTTGGTTTTGGATGCGTAATTGTGCTTCAGTTCAAATCGAACCAAATCTTCAATGTCTTCCTTGTGATCATTGAGTGGCACTAGGTTCAATGGAAGTACATTGATCCGATGAAAGAGATCCTTACGAAATTTACCCGCAGCAACGGCTTGTTCGATATTGACGTTGGTGGCGAAAATTACACGGCAATCTACGGGTAATTGGTTATTACTGCCGAGTCGCTCTATCGAGCTATTTTCGAGAAAGTGGAGCAGGTAAGTTTGTAGTGACAGCTCAAGATCGCCGATCTCATCCAAAAATAGTGTGCCACCATTCGCTCTTTCCACGTGTCCGACGTAGCGTTTGTTTGCTCCCGTGAATGAGCCTTTTTCAAAACCAAATAACTCTGAGTGGATCAGGGATTGTGGAATTGCGCCACAATTTACGGCGATGAAAGGTTTCTGGCTACGGGCTGAGGCCTCATGTATTAAACGCGCACATAGGCTTTTTCCTGTTCCTGTTTCCCCTTGAATCAGTACTGGAAAATCGTTGTTAGCGATCTTAGTTATCTTCTTTTTAAGTTGTTGGATGGTGCTGGATTGCCCTACCAATTGACATTCATGGCACGAGGCAGACTTAGGTTTAGTTTGCTTGGTGTCGACCATGCCATACGCATGTCCTAAATTTCGACAAAGCCATTCTGTATCAATAGGGAGGTGGTAATAATCCCAAAAGGTTTGTTTAATGAGCGATAAGTTGCGGCTTGGTGGTTGGTTGCAGATAGCGATTGCTTTTAAATTTGGAGAGTGAACCTTTAACGCTGATATTAGCTCACATTGTTTGTCGATTGAGGATGATGTTAGACAAGAAACCACAATTGGTGCGTAGCTTTCGCTGCGTGTATCGAGTAAGTGAATGGCCTGTTCGGTTGTTTCTGCAACTTGAGCTTCCCAGTTATGGAGACGCAGTTCTCCAACCCACTTACTATGGTGCAGGCATGCGGTATTGCATAACAAAATCACAGAACGAGTTATTGGCTCAGGTGATACTCTTTTTGATGGCATTGTGCTCACTCTTCATGTTTCGATATCCATGATGAAACCTTCAGTAAGCCCCCTAAATATCCCATAAGCTTAGAAGCAAAATTCAATTAATTCGAGCACACAAATCTGATGGCGCTTGGCTGACAAGTGTCATTATCTCAAGCGGGAAAGCCAATCTGGTGCTTTACTTATTTATGCTTATTAATTAAAGGTATTCACGAATATCGTGTTTTTACTGTTTTGTTTATTGATGATCACACAGTAAACTCCGCGCTAATCACTAACGAAAAAGAGCTGATATTGATGATAATTAACGTAGCAAAAAAGTTCATTTTGGCAGCGTCTGCGCTGGTGCTAGGTGGTTGTGTGAGCTATAGCGTGACTGAACAAGAAATGACGAACTACCTTCAAGATTCGGTGATGTTAGAGCAAGAAGTGGGTGTACAAAACGTTATGTATGCGCAAGTCGCTGTCGATGACTTAGCGGTGCAAATTGGCCGAGCTGATGCCGAGCGCGTGTCTGTTCTGGCGAATACCAATGCACAAGTTCAGGTGTTTAACGTGCCGAATATGAGGTTGGATCTTGATATCGAGTTCAGTGCGATTCCTGAATATGACAAAGAGAGTGGCGAGATTTATTTGAAATCACTGCGTTTAGAGCGCTTTGAAGAAAAAGACAAACAGCTTTCTCCTGAGATCGCCAAACTACTTAAGCCTGCCGTTTCTATGATTGGTTTTGCCTTATCTCAGTCGCCAGTTTACAAACTCGACAGCAATAAGGTTCAAGAGTCATTGATTAAGTCTTCGGAACCTAATCTTGTGATTAAAGACAACAAGCTGGTCATCGAGTTATTCGATTAACCTTTCACGTTTAGCTTAGACTAAGATTTAAAACACAATGGCTGCCGATTCGGTGGCCATTTTTGTTTGTGTTGAACAAGCAAGACTTCTGTTTTTGGGCTGTTTATTAAGCTTGTTTTCTCTGGCTCATTTATTGAATTAGCTGCGTATCTCACCTTTACTTTACTCTTGTGAGCAAGTCATCGCTTCAGTCATCAAATCATAAGAAAGAAAAGGTGAGCGAACTATGAAGAGTCCAGTAATTGCGGATAACAAACCCGTTAAAGTAGAGCTGACGAAGGGAGAGAAGTATTACTTCTGTACCTGTGGGAAGTCGAAAAACCAACCGTTTTGTGACGGTTCTCATGCTGGTACGGGGTTCAAACCGAAAAGCTTTGTCGCCGAAGAGAGCGGAGACGCCTACCTTTGTCGCTGTAAGTATTCCAACAACCTTCCTTTCTGCGATGGTACTCATAAACAGTTCACAGCGGAACAAGTTGGGCAAGAAGGCCCGGAGGTTCACATTCAAGCGGCTGCGCCAGATTTGTCTCCAGCTGCGAGCGCAACCAAAGAAGAACCTACCGTCGAGTTTATTCATCAATTGGCACGAGATGGCTTATCCAAAGTGGGTCACCATGGGCCAATGACCTCAATGGGCGTCCCAAGATATCAATTACCTCACTGGGATGATATTCAAGTGATGGTCGCGCAAATGGCCACCAAGCCTTTGCTAGAAAATGTGCCGGTTGGTACTGAACTGATTATTGGTCCCAAAGCGAAGAAGCCACTCAAATTGGACATCTCTTTGTTTGTGTCTGATATGAGTTTTGGCTCGCTATCTGAAGAAGCAAAAGTCTCATTGGCGAAAGGTGCCGAACTCGCAGGGACGGGTATCTGCTCCGGTGAGGGCGGTATGTTACCCGAAGAGCAAGCGGCGAACTCTCGCTACTTTTATGAATTAGCCAGTGCTCAGTTTGGTTACGATGAAGCTAAGCTCAAAAACGTTCAAGCCTTCCACTTTAAAGGCGGGCAGGGTGCCAAAACCGGAACGGGCGGGCACTTACCGGGCGCGAAGAACATAGGCAAGATCGCGGAGGTGCGTGGCATTGAAGCGGGCACGGCAGCGATTTCTCCACCCACCTTTGTCGACCTTAACACGGTCGAGGATTTTAAAGAGTTCGCCGACCGTGTTCGAGAGGTGACAGGCGGTATCCCGATTGGCTTTAAGTTAAGTGCCAATCACATCGAAGAAGACATTCAGTTCGCGCTTGATGCCAGTGCCGATTACATCATCTTAGATGGGCGTGGTGGCGGTACAGGGGCGGCGCCAGAAATGTTCCGTGACCATATCAGTGTTCCCACTATTCCAGCACTCGCTCGCGCTAGAGCGTATCTCGATAAACAAGGGGTCAGTGACAGAGTCACATTGATCATCACGGGCGGCTTGCGCGTGCCGATGGATTTCGTAAAAGCGATGGCGCTTGGTGCTGATGGTGTCGCTATCTCAAACAGTGCCATGCAGTCGATAGGTTGTGTGGCGGCGAGAATGTGTAACACCAATAATTGCCCTGCTGGTATTGCAACTCAAAAAGCCGATTTACGTCAGCGTTTGAATGTCGAGAAAGCATCGAACCAGCTTAAGAACTTCTTTGAAGCCTCGACAGAATTAATGCAAGTGATGGCGAGGGCATGTGGGCATGATCATTTG
Source organism: Vibrio sp. AIC-3 (assembly GCF_013114515.1). Classification (NCBI taxonomy): domain Bacteria; kingdom Pseudomonadati; phylum Pseudomonadota; class Gammaproteobacteria; order Vibrionales; family Vibrionaceae; genus Vibrio; species Vibrio sp. AIC-3. Next base: position 26,466 of record NZ_VTXG01000035.1, read on the forward strand.
AATCAATTTAACCCTCATGATTTGGCAACATGGAATCGCGAAATGGCCGAGCTATCCGGTGTCGCTTACTCTGGTGTCTGTCCATTAAATCACTTTAAGTAAATAATACTTCGATAAAGCACACTCAATGTATTTTGGGTGTGCTGACTTTTTCCTGTGTAATGCCAACCTATGTTAAACCTTTCATAATCAACTGCTTTATAAGTGTTTTTAAACTATTTCCTATATTTTGAAAATATCGCTTTACCTCAAGTTAACTTGAGGTTTTATCATCATCCCCAATCTAAAAACACAATCTATCACCTTGTCGCCTAGTGCAGGTTTTGATGTTATCAAACAGACGTTACGAATCTTCAGTTATGAATTTTGAGCTCCGTAATTGAAGTCATGAGTGCAAAAAGGTGAGAAAAATGAACAAGGATCAACAATGAAAGTATTAGCGATTGGCGCGACCAACAGTACAACATCAATTAATCAACAACTTGCAGCGTACACCGCAGGTTTAGTCGAAGGCGCGCAAGTCGAGGTGCTCGACCTTAATGATTTCGAGATGCCAATTTACAGCGAGAAAAGAGAGCAAGATTCAGGTGTTCATCAACACGCTCAACGCTTTTTTAGCAAGATTGGCGAAGCAGATGCTGTGGTCATCTCTTTTGCAGAGTATAACGGCTCATACACCGCAGCCTTTAAGAATGTGTTTGATTGGACATCACGCATCGACATGAAAGTTTATCAAGGCAAACCTGTTGTTATGCTCTCCACATCACCAGGCCCTGGTGGTGCAAGTTCTGTGTTGTCGTCAGCGGTAAATTCTGCACCTTACTTTGATGCTGATGTGAAAGGCTCTATGTCGGTGCCAAGCTTCTACGATAACTTCGATATGGAAGCGGGAGAGATGACTAACGTAGAGATGATCGATAACCTTAAGGTGATAATGAAAAAGATCTAGGTGCATATTGGTCATAAGACTCAAACACCCTTCCTTGATGGCTGTTTTTGCGTTTTAAGCCCTGCTGTTGTTATATGAAAACTCAAAGCTAACTCAAGGACCTCAACTTAAACTTAAGATTAACTTTAGCTATACTGCTCTGTGGACTTGAATAGCTAAATAACATGAACAGGGAAAGTGATAGAGCATGAAAAACATCGTGTATTTAACGATTGGTCAACTCTCGGAGCGCAGTGGTGTTGCTCCTTCTGCACTGCGTTTCTATGAGACTAAAGGGTTAATTGCCTCTATTCGAACGAATGGAAACCAACGCCGTTATCAGTCAGCGATGTTGCGTCGAATTGCTCTTATTCAAGTTGCGCAGTCGATAGGCTTTACTCTTGAAGAGATCACGGAAGAGTTATCGACGCTGCCGATGAACCACACAGCAACCAAGCGAGATTGGGAGCGAGTAGCGAAGAAGTGGCAAGGGCAACTCGATAGCAAGATGGCACAAATACGTTCGCTACAAGAGAATCTAACAGGTTGTATTGGCTGTGGTTGTTTGAGTATGCAAAAGTGCCATTTATTAAACCCAGAAGATATTCTTCATGACCAAGGGCAGGGTGCTCAGCGTATTGTTGATTAGCCTCCATTTCGTCTGAACATCGAACTCAATTCTATATGTGTTATCACTTGATAGAGCAGTGGTGGCAGGGGTAGGGGTATCTCGTCTAGACAAAGCGGAATTAAGGGTCTAGTTTAGGTGGTTCTTTCAATAAAAGAAGAGGTTAGTTATGTTCAGCCATGTTTTTCTCGGTACCGAAGATATTGAACGCGCGAAGTGTTTTTATGACCCCATCATGAAAGTACTTGGTTATAACGAAGGCTCAGTTGATCCCAAAGGGCGCTGTGTTTACGTTAGCCAAACGGGCGTGTTGGGCTTAACGAAGCCGATTGATGGCCTGCCTGCAACGCACGGCAACGGCATGACGGTGGGTTTTCTGGCGTCTTCTCCTGAAGTTGTAGATGAGTGGCATCGGGTTGGCGTCGAAAATGGCGGTACCAGTATTGAAAACGGCCCCGGAGCGAGAGGTTCTGACGAGCGTCGCTTGTACATGGCTTATTTGCGAGATCCTGATGGAAACAAGATCTGTGCAACTCACTTTATGCCATAGTTTACCTTATGTCATCGTTCATTTTATGCCACAGTGGCGTATACTTAGATCATGTTGATGGTTCGGAGTTGGCGAAGTCGCGGCTCTGAACTTGTTAGCTTTCTGAATACTCAAAATTTTGCAAAGGTTCAGCTAAATGACATCGAACGAACTGTTTTATGAAAGCTTTGAGCGCTGCCGGATCGACCAAGAATTTCTCGAAACGTTTTTGGCGGATTTTTGCGAGCATAATCCAAGGTTTTCAGAGCGTTTCGAAAAGATAGGGTTAGAGCAACAAACCAAGATGCTTAAAGCCTCGATCATTCTTATCTACAACTCTGCTGGTCTGCCGAGCGTGCGTAACTCAGTAAAGAAATTGGGTAAAAGGCATAAAGACTTAGGGCTGGATATTTCCGAAACTGAGCTCAACGAGTGGTTCAATTCGTTACTCAATACGGTTAAAAAATACGACCCTCACTATGATGAAAGCGTCGAACAAGCTTGGACAGAAACTCTCGAGGCCGGCTTAACTATCATGAAGAAAGAGTGCGTAGTTCCAAACACTGTGAATAACTAGGTCGTTGATGGGTAGTTTTGCTTGTTCGTTAGTTAAAACCGGCATTAACTCTTGAAAGATTGACATTGTCAGGTAAGCCTAACGATATCAGGCTTACCTCTTATTGTTTGACTAGAAATGAGCAGCCCAACCAATCAGGAACCCTTGCGATGCGGTATCGTATTCAAAGGTGCCCTTGTTCTCGTAATCAACCCAAGTTGATTTGTAGGCAACATTTAAGTCAGACCAACTGTTTATCTGGTATCGCACGCCAGTTAAGAGAGATGAGGTAAAGTTGGTGTCACTACCAAGCCCTGCATCAATGGTTGCGTGAAACTTCCAATCCTTATTGATCTGCGTTATCCATCTCACACCTATTTGGTACTGTCCATCACGCGGTCACGTTTGGACGCACCTGTCACCTGAATACGAAGCGATGCTCGGTCAAAACGGTTGGGGACTCCAAGAAGTGGTCATGAAAGATCTTGATGATCACGTCGGTGAGATGATGGCGAAGATGGAAGAACTCGGTATTGCTGACAACACCATCATCATTTTCACTGCCGATAACGGCCCAGAGATCATGACTTGGCCAGATGGCGGTATGACACCTTATCACGGTGAGAAAGGCACAACTTGGGAAGGTGGCGTAAGAGCCCCTGCATTGGTTAGCTGGCCGGGTAAAATCCCAGCGGGTACTGTAGGCAATGGCATCTTTGATGGTATGGATTGGTTACCCACTCTTGTCGCTGCGGCTGGTGGTCCAACGGATCTAAAAGAAAAACTGCTGAAAGGTCACGATGGCTTTAAAGCGCACCTTGATGGTTACAACCAAGTGGATATGCTGACCGAGAAAGGCGAGTCAAACCGTAAAGAGATCTACTACTACGAACGAGACAAGCTGCAAGCGGTTCGTGTTGGTGATTGGAAGGCGCATTTCATCGTGCAAAACCACGGTTGGAGTGGCCCTAAAGAAGAGCTAAACGCACCATTGCTGTTTAATTTACGTCGTGACCCATACGAGCGAGCGGCGGAAGAGTCGGGCATGTACCTAAAATGGATGGGACAAAAAAATGTGGGCATTTGGCCCGGCACAAGCGGCTGTCCAACAACATCTAGCAACCTTCCAAGAGTGGCCTCCAGTGACGCCTGACTCTCCGGCAGAGAAGACCGGTGGTGTAGGTAACTAGTTAAATATCATAAAAAATCCCGCTCACACTGAGCGGGATTTTTGTTTGAAAGCGTCTTAACGTTGGTTCTGTTTTAGCGTCGTGTTTCGTTCAATGAACTTCACTGGCACCATCAGCTTAACCAAGCTTGTGTCTTGCTCTTGAATCTGGCTAACGACAATTTTCACTGATTCACGTGCAAGGCGTCTGAAATCTTGCTTGAAGGTAGTGAGTTGGTAGTTCAACCATTGAGTCTGTGGGATATCGTCAAAACCAATCACTTGAAGATCTTCTGGAATACGCAGGTTAAATTCTAAGCGCGCCACATCCATTACTGCCATCGCGAGGTTATCTGTCGCACAGAAAATCGCTTGAGGATGTGTGGGTTCTGAAAACAGAGTCCGAATGGTATCTAGAGCATCAAGGTAGTCATAGTCAGCTTCAATAACACGAGCTTGCTTGCCTGTTAGATCTTCGAATTCTGAGCAAAAGCCCGATTCACGCTCGCCGTTGGTGTAGGTTGGCACGTTACCTGTCAGGTAAACCGCTGACTTTGTTCCTACGCTATGTAAATGTTGAGCGGCGACTTGGCCTGCGGCGTAGTTGTCGCTTATTACATGGCTACTCTTAGTCCCCTCAACTACACGAGCATACTGAACAATGGGGATGTTGAACTCTTCACACTCTTCATAAAGCGACTTATTAAAGGTCGCCGAAGCAGCAATTACGCCATCAACTCGGTATTGGAAGATATTAGGAATCGAGTGGTTGTCGTTTCCATCCACTTGCCAAGGAATCAATACCGCAGAGTAACCCTGCTTTTGTAGCTCAGTAGAGATAAGCTGCAGAGTTTTCATGTGGATAGGGTAGTCGGCATCTGGGAAAACTAAGCCAATCAATTTGGACTCATTTGTCGTCAGACTGCGGGCAAAGGCATTGGGACGATAGTTCAACGATTTTGCTGCATCGAACACTTTTTGCTTGGTCTTTTCAGACACTGAACTGCCCGGGACAAATACACGAGATACAGTTGATTGAGAAACGCCAGCAAGTTTAGCGACATCTTTAGAGGTGACGGTTGGCTTTGACGCCGTGGAGTGTTTTGGAGAGCTCATAGACCATACTTTTGAACCAAATTGATTGTGCATAGAGTAACATAATTAGGTACGTACTCAAAAATACAATATGCCATGATTGGATGAAAAATAAGGGTTAGTAGAGAGTGTTGAATATTATTCTGGGTATGACCCAAAAAAGCTCTGCGTAAGAGCAGAGCTTTGTTTAAAGAATTTATGAATCGACTAACTGGGCGTTAGAAGTAGTAACGAATACCTGCAGCGAATTGGTCATCTCTGTTTTCGAATTTATTGCCAACGAGCTGATCTTTACCTAGGTCGAATTGGTATTCAGTCCAAACTAGGAATTTGTTCTTCTGGAAGTGGTATTCAACACCAGGGATAAGCAGGTTACGCTCATAGCCATCTGTTTGGTCATCACGATCTTCCATGTAGTTGTAGTTCAACGTAGGGCGTAGGCCATTGTCGAAGTGGTAGTACGTGTAGATTTCACCACCTAGGGTATCGAACATTACATCCGTACCGCCATGGCTTACAGCTTCCCAGTTTTCGCCAACATGGAAAGTGGCACCTGCGTAGAAGCCGCCGTTGCTGTAGTTCGCACCCAATAGCATGATGCGCATGTTGTCGCCATTTTCTACGCCAACCACACCTGAGTCTAGGTCTGCAATTTCATTTTGGTGGTAAGCTGCACCTAGTGTTACGCCATCAACCGGTTTGTAAGTGATTGACGCACCCATACCGTTTTTCAATGAAGCTGTCGCATTACTCGCTAGTGCCACTTCTTCACGTGTCGTTTGGTAAGTGAAGCCGTAGCTTACTTGGTCGTTGATCGAGTTACGGTAAGTAATGGAGTTTTCTGCTCGACCTGTACCAGATGCAATACCCCAGTCAGAAAGGTTGTAAACACCTGAGCCGCGAGTACCGAAGACACGACCTAAGTCGGTGTACCATGCGACGTCATAAAAAGTAGACCACTGCTTAGTACCTGCTGCGATCTTGCCGTATTTGTCGTGCTCTACGCCTGCGTATAGAAGTCGGTCGTAAATATTGTCGCCGTTAGCACCTGAGTTGTAACCCCATTCAGCATGGCCAAAGCCAGTCCAGCCGTTATCGAGTCCCATTTGACCTTTAAGGCCGAAACGAGAGCTACCGCTGTTCCACTCACCGTTGTGGTCGCCGCCCTTATCTTGGTAACGAACGTCGAAACGACCGTCTAAAGTAAGGCTATCGCCCGCGTCATTGGTAAAAGTGTGTGCAGCAAAAGCAGAACCTGAGGTAAGTGCTGTCAGGATCACTGCTGAAAGAATCGACTTTTTCATTGTAATTCTCTTTATTCAGGCCGTAGAAAGCCACCGTGCTTTCAAGCCCGTTATATTGGTAATGGTTTGGCAGGGTGTACCCCATCCATGAGGCACTAGTAGATTCAGTTATTAGTGGAGCAATAATGAATTGGTTGGAGCACTTACTAGGAGCGAGAAGGGTCCCCCAGTAAGCGTGGCAACCTAAATCAGATGTCTATTTAGGTTGCCACTATTTCGTTTCAATCTTTTGGATTAAAGCGTATCGATTACAGCGTTGGGTTCATGATGCTTGAAGTGCGTTCGAACACATCTAGACCTTGCTGTTGTAGCCAGTAAGGAAGGTCGATAAGAACCCAGTTCTCAGACAGTTTGTCACCGTCACGGTAGTAAACGTCAACTACTTGCATGTTTGCACGTACTTCACCGCCAGTCATACCTAGGAAGCCACCTGTTGGTGTGTTTGATAGGTTTGGCCAACCGAAGAAACAAGAGAAGTTACCTTCAGCGAAACGACAAACGTGGCCGTTGAACTTCTTGTCTTTCAGGTTGTTACGGAAAGGAAGTTGGTGCTGTTGTTGGTAGCGAGGAATTGTGTAAGACGCGCCGATACCACATGGGCCGTACCAAATCATGTCTTTTGACCAGCTCTTCGCTAGTACTTCTGGTGGGCAACCCATCGCGCCGCTGTCGTTAAGAGCAGACAGGTCATCAACCATTTTGTTTACTAGAGCAAGTGTCGCAACACCTTCTTCTGGAGCCGCGTCTTCGAATAGCAGACCGTCGTGGTTACGTGGGCCAGGGTATACGAAGTGCTTACCAGTTGATGGTGGAAGTGGGTAGCAACCCGCTTGATCCATCATGCCTAGTAGGTCTAGAAACAGGCCTGTCTTAGTGATTTTGCCATCAACAACACAGTTAAATTCTGCGTAGCGAACGTTCATGATCTTGCCAGTTGGGCGCATACCTAGGTATTCAGCGTCGAATAGACCCATGAAGTGACCCATGCTCATTACCCAAATCTCATCTGGGTTAACTTCGTTGTTACCACCGATGAAGATGTCTTGACGACGCTGCATGCGAGTCATTGACTTCATCATTGGTGCCCAGAATACGTCAGCTGCTGCTTGTGCGCCTTCTTGCTCACGGAATGGGTAAACACCGCGCCACAAGTAATCTTCAGAAGTGTGTGCTTTTAAAACTTCAGCAACGTTCTCGTGAGTTGCGTTTTCCATTGCATCGAAGTATTCACGAACAATGCGTTTCGCTTCTTGATATTTAGACATAATAATTTCTCTTTGTGTTGTCGAGTCAACATTCGGAACAGGACTCGATTTGGATTTTGTTACCGGCTGATTTATCAGCCGGCTTTAAATTTTTCGTATTTGAACTTCAGCGTATGAGTGTCGAATTAAGCTTTTGCTGCTTCAGCTTTTTTGCTCTTATCGAAGACGCCACCTTTTAGAGTTTCAGGCAGTGTTAGCCATAGTAGGCCGGCGATAATCCATACGATTGGTGAGCCCCACATTGCTGTTTGTAGGTCGGTACGCTCTTGGATGAAGATAAGAACCATTGGTGCCCACATGCCGATAATACGACCGCCATGGAATAAAGCTGCACCATAGCTACGCAAGCGTGCTGGGAACAATTCAGAGAAGTAACCGCCCCATACTGCAGAAGCAGACAGGCCGAAGTTGTAGATAAGACCTAGAAGAGCCAGCATGTTTAGGCCGCCAATCATCATGTCGCCAGGTGCGACAAAGAAGATAGAAACCATGATACCTGCGAGGATGAAGCCGAACGCGTTGATCTTACGACCGTACTTATCGGCTGCCCATCCCCAGAACCAAGCACCGAAGAGTGAACCAAATGCTGAGATAGAGAAGATCAAACCGATGGTTGCACCATCAAACATACGAACATCTTTCAGGTAGGTAGTTACAAAGCCACCGAAGAATTGGAATCCGTAGAAGTTAAGACCAGAAAGAAGTAAACAAGTAATCGTAATTTTGCGGTAAGGCTTGCTTAACATCTCACCCCAAGAACCTTTTTTAGCTTCGGTTACTTCCCCAGCTGTATTGGTTGTTGTTTGTTGATCTTCTTCACCGTAGGCGATCACAGTTTTGTCGCTTGGTAATACAAAGATCATTAACGCTGCTGCTACAAGCGGTGGAATACCACCTACCCACATTAGGCTCTGCCAAGGTGCATCAACACTTGTAATGAAGGCTGCGTAAGCGCCCATTGCCACTAAAGCAACAGAGAACATTGAAGAAGCAAAAGCAGTCAACTTACCGCGAACCGTTGGTGTAAATAGGCCAATCATCAAAGATACAGCTACAGTGAAGTAACCACCTAAAGATAGTCCAATGATGAAACGCATTGCAGCCCAAGTGGCGTAGTCGGTAAACATCATGTTGATGATGGTTGCACCACCGTTTAATGCCGTAATTGCTATTAGTGTGGACTTCTTGCCGAACTTGGTTGCGAACCATGCACAGCTCAGAGCACCAATCAGAGCACCAACCGACTGCCAAGTGTAGAACTGAGCGGTATCAGAAAGGCTAATACCAGCATATTCTTCCACAATGTATGGGCGTACGTAGTCAATAATTACAAAGTTATAACAATAAAAAAAGTAACCTACTAGAATTGCTAGATATGCGGCTACCCTTTGAATCATAGGAACTTCGCTCATGTGTTTTTTAATGGTCATGACCGATAAACCTTTATTTTATATAGGGTGGTTTTGGTTTTAATTATTGTGTGTTGATTATTTAGCTTCATCACACCGTCTTCATTTCGGGAGAGATAATAGAATCTTTGTGGTTATTAGATCCGTGATCAAAGTCAATTTTAAAATGAGTGCGTACCCATTTTGTGCATTTTAGTGATCTTGATCTCATTTAACTGGGTTTTTGTGCTTTGTGGGGTGGTTTGAGTGTTTAATCGTCTATCTTAGTGATAATAGTCACACTTATTGTGGGTTTTTGAGGGAAAATATCCATTTTTGAGTACTATTGGCAGCGAATTAATTGCGACATACAATAAACGGAATCTAAAAATGGTTACGTACTCAAGTTTTATGGTTATTGCTCTTTATGTGCTAACTACTTTGTTTATCAGCTACTTAGTTAATAGGCGCTATAGCGTCGGTGGCGACTTTTCGACTGGTGGAAAACAGTTTGGTTGGTTTACGGCAGGTGTGTCGATTCTTGCAACCTACATCAGCGCAATGACGTTCGTTGGCATGCCGGGCTGGGTTTATAGCTCAGGCATGGAAGCGATGAGCGTACATTTGAACTATCCAATAGTGATCTTTTTCACTGTGCTTTTCTTTGTTCCGGTGTTTTACAAGCTCGGCCTAACCTCGATTTACGAATACCTAGAGCACCGCTTTGGCGTTGTTGCTCGCACGATCAATTCCATCGTGTTCATTGTGGTTCAGTGTATTTCGGCAGGGGTTATTCTGTATGCGGTAGCCCTGATCTTAGTGCAAGTGCTGCCAGTGAGTATCTCTGAGGCGATCATCTACATCAGCGTATTTACTGCGTTGTATACCTATGCGGGTGGTATCTCGACTGTAATCTGGACTGACATGCTTCAGTCAGCAGTGTTGATTATCGGCAGCATTGCGATCTTTGTTTTATTGCTGATGAAAATCGATGCGGGCGAGATGTTGTCTCCTGAACATTTGAATATCATCAATCTCGATTTTGACTTAGGCGTCGATACCACATTGTGGGCCGGCGTAGTGGCTGTGAGCTTCTTGCACCTGAGTGTGTATGGCACTAACCAACTGATTATTCAAAGAACATTGGCGACTAAGTGTGTTAAAACAGCGCAAAAATCGATGTTGCTTTGTGGCTACGGCGCATTTTTTGTTTATCTGTTCTTTGCTGTGATGGGGGTGCTGTTAAGTGTCTTTTATCAAGACAGCAGTTTTGAAAACAGCAACGAAGTGATTCTCGATTTTGTGTTTAACCATACCAACCCAATCATTGTTGGTTTGGTGATCTCAGCACTTTCGGCTGCGGCAATGTCGACATTGGATTCCACCTATAACTCAATGGCGACGGTCGCAACGTTCGATTTCTATAAGCGCTTCTTCCGTAAGCAAGCCTCTGACGCGCACTATGAATCAGTGGCTAGAAAAATGAGCCTGGTTGCTGCAGCGTCGGTTGTTGTGCCTGCGTTACTGGCTGTTTCTAATGAATCAGTGCTTAAAACGATTGCGAGCTTAACCTCTATTTTTGTTGGTATTCGCCTTGGCTCTTTCATCTTGGGTTTGTTCTTCAAACAAGCAAACGAGAAAGGCGTAATTGCGGGCAGTATTGGCAGTGTGGCCGTCGTATTCATCGCCAAATACAGCGGAATAGCTTGGCCTTGGTTTGCCTTGATTGGCACTGTGGTTTTCTTAGTGTTAGGTGTTGTTGTGAGCCGCTTCTGGGGAGAGGTAACCGAGCAACAAAATGAATTTATAGAAAAGCAAAAGCATTTGTTTGCAAAGCCTACCGCGAGTCATTATGGCTTGTTGGTGTTCGCTGTTGTGACGATTGCTGCTTGTACTGTTATCCCTGATTGGCTTTATGCCGCTCTTTCTTAATTGACCGATTTTTTACTGGTATATCTATGTTATCGATCTTTGATATCTACAAAATTGGTGTTGGGCCATCGAGCTCTCACACCAACGGCCCAATGATTGCGGGTTTCCATTTCACACAATTAATCGCTGATAAAATCGCAGAAGTGACGCGTATTCAGGTGGATTTATACGGTTCTTTGTCATTGACTGGCATAGGTCACCACACCGACAGAGCTACAATATTGGGGCTACTCGGCAATAAACCAGACACCATCAAAATCACCAGCGCAAACCAAGCAATGCGTCATGCCGTAGACAGTGGTGAGATGGATTTAGCGGGCACCAAGCACATTGCCTTCAACTACGAAACCGACATGTTGTTCCACAAAGACAATCTGCCTCTGCATGAAAATGGCATGATGATTACTGCGTTTGACCAGAGTGGCAACGTGATTGTCGATGAAACTTATTATTCGATTGGCGGCGGTTTTATCGCAACTGCTGATGAACTGCAAAATGGTACTCAAACCCAAGCGGTAGAAGTTCCTTTCCCGTTCAAAAACGCCGATGAAATGCTTCAACAAGCTGACAATAGTGGGATGAGCCTCGGTGGTATGATTCTAAAAAATGAAGCGGAGTTCGAAGGCGCTGACATTATTTCAGAGAAAGCGGATCAAATCTGGCGAGTGATGAGTCGTTGTATGGAGCGTGGCTTTGAAACCGAAGGCATTCTTGATGGTGGTTTGAACGTAACTCGTCGTGCGCCTAACCTACTGAAAAAGTTAGAAGCGAATGCGGCGGTTGAAAACGACCCAATGGAAATCATGGATTGGATTAACTTGTTTGCGTTTGCGGTTAGCGAAGAAAATGCGGCTGGTGGCCAAGTGGTAACATCACCAACCAATGGTGCGGCGGGCGTTATTCCTGCTGTGTTGATGTACTACCATCGCTTCATTAAAGAGTTGGATACTAAGCAGTTAAAAGATTTCTTAGCGGTATCGGGCGCGATTGGTATTCTGTACAAAACTAACGCTTCGATCTCTGGTGCGGAAGTAGGATGCCAAGGTGAGGTAGGCGTATCATCCTCTATGGCGGCTGCGGGATTAACGGCACTACGCGGTGGCAGCAATGAGCAGATCTGTATTGCGGCGGAAATCGCGATGGAACACTCATTGGGTATGACTTGTGACCCAATTGGCGGCTTGGTTCAAGTGCCGTGTATCGAGCGAAATGCGATGGGTGCGATGAAGGCAATTAATGCATCTCGCATGGCATTGAAGCGAAACAGCAAGTCTTTGATCTCACTCGATAAGGTCATCGCAACCATGTACCAAACCGGTAAAGACATGAACAAGAAATATCGTGAAACATCACTCGGTGGTTTAGCCTTGATCCATCTAGCTCATCCTTGTGAATAGCTAAGCCAGTTAACCCAGTAAATAATAACGTTAAGCCCAGAGCCTTAGACTTTAGAAATCTATCGCGGCTGGGCTTTTTGTTTTATGTGTTTTAGGGAGCTAATCTGAAAGCGGTAATCGATAGCTGTTTTTCAACTCTTTTACTGAGATGTTCGACTGAATCGCACTCACGCCTTTGACTCGTCTGATCGAGCTAATACGCTCAAAGTACTCTTCCAAATCTTTGGCCAACACTTGCACCATGTAATCGGCGCCGCCTGCAATGCAGTGACACATAGGAATCCAATCGGTTACCGCGACAAATTCTTCGAATGGTTCTGTGTTTTCAACTTCATGGTTACCCAAGGTCACAAGAGTAAAACCAGCCACATGAAAGCCTAATTTCTTACGATTCAGCTTAGCGGCGTAACCATCGATATAGCCAGTTTCCTCCATGCGTTTCCAACGACGCCAGCATGGGGTTTCGCTGAGGTTGACCTTCTCTGCGAGCTTGCTGTTGCTCATGCGTCCGTCTTGCTGGATATGCTCTAAGATGGCGATATCTGTGTCATCTAACACTTCTTTGGTGGATTCTTTCTGTTTCATGGCTATTTTAGAAAAGTCTTGCTCAAATTTGGATTAATATTAGCCTATATAGCAATTTAATTCCTAGTCGAATCTGTAAACTCTCCCCCTATAAATACTTTACTTATTAGGAGTGAGAGGAGATGAGCTCTCAATTAATGCTGGCGTTCTTGCTATTTTCAACATCAATAGCAATTACCCCTGGGGCAGGCAATATCGCATTACTTGGGATTTCAAGTCGTTATGGATTTGCTGCGACTTTACCTTTTATCTCTGGGAACGCTGTGGGCATCATCATCGTACTGGCGGGTTCTAGTGTCGGTTTGGTGAGCCTATTTACCCTTTACCCAGAGCTATACAACATTTTGAAATACGCGGGTGCGGCTTATTTGCTGTTCATGGCATGGTCGATTGCGAATATGCAAATCGAAGAAAGCACCACCGACAATCGCTCGGGCTTTATGTCAGGCGTGTTGGTGCAGGTGTTGAACCCTAAAGGTTGGATAGCGTCATTAACCGTGTTTTCACAGTTCATTACTCCGAATGCCGATTACTTGATTCAAGTCGTGACCATTATCGCGGGCATGGTGATTACTGGTGTGCCGTGCATGTTGGTGTGGGCGTATTGCGGTACGATGCTTAAAAAGTTGCTGCAATCACCAAAACAGATGGTGTTTGTGAACCGTTGCTTGGGTGGAAGCTTAGCGATGGTGGTTGCCTTCATGCTTTATCAACCTGCATAAATCACAAAGAAAAAAACCACTCCTAAATCCATAGGAGTGGCGTCTAAATCGTTAACAGTAAATAATTAAGTTAACAAATATTTAAGGAACTTGAGTTAAAAGCTTTAAGCTTTTCAGTGTAAAGGTTAAGCGGTTTCAGCTTCTTTAACTGGAGCTGAGTTACGGATTAGGTGGTCAAATGCACCTAAGCTTGCTTTTGCGCCTTCACCCATCGCAATGATGATCTGTTTGTAAGGTACGGTTGTCACATCGCCTGCTGCAAATACACCTTTCATTGATGTTGCGCCATGAGCGTTAATTTCAATTTCACCGCGTGGTGAGAGCTCAACTTTCGAACCCTTCAACCATTCGCTGTTTGGCATCAGGCCGATTTGAACAAAGATACCTGCGAGTTCAATCTGTTTAAGTTCATCGGTGTTGCGGTCTTTGTATTCCAGACCGGTTACACGGTTGCCATCACCAATCACTTGCGTTGTTTGTGCCATCTTGATGATTTCGATGTTTGGCGTTGCGTTCGCTTTGTCGATAAGTACTTGGTCAGCGCGCAGTGTGTTCGCAAACTCAAGCACAGTTACGTGTTCCACGATACCTGCTAGGTCGATAGCCGCTTCAATACCTGAGTTACCGCCACCGATAACCGCTGTTTTTTTGCCTTTGAACAATGGACCGTCACAGTGTGGGCAGTAAGCAACACCTTTGTTGCGGTACTCTTGCTCGCCCGGAACGTTCATTTCACGCCAGCGAGCACCTGTACTTGTGATAACTGTGCGAGCTCGTAGTGTTGCGCCGCTCTCTAGCTCAACGTGGATGTAACCGTCTTCAGTGTCTTCTGCCGCAATGATGTTTGCAGCGCGCTGCTCAGTCATTACTTCAACACCGTACTCTTTTACGTGCTCTTCAAGGCTTGCCACTAATTTAGGGCCGGTGGTTGCTTTCACTGAGATAAAGTTCTCAATCGCCATGGTGTCCATCACTTGGCCGCCGAATCGGTCAGCAACCACACCAGTACGAATGCCTTTACGTGCAGCATAAATTGCCGCTGAAGAACCTGCAGGGCCGCCGCCGACAACCAATACATCAAACGGTGCTTGTTGGTTTAGGTTTGCTGCTTTCTTTTCCGCTGCGCCTGAATCAACCTTGTTAAGGATTTCAGCCAGTGACATACGGCCTTGACCAAATAGCTCACCATTAACGAATACACTTGGTACTGCCATGATGTCGCGAGACTTCACTTCATCTTGGAATGCTGCGCCATCGATCATCGTTGTCTTAATTAGAGGGTTAATCGCCGACATCATATTGAAGGCTTGAACCACTTCTGGACAGTTTTGGCATGAGAGCGAGATAAAAATCTCTACATTAAGCTCTTGATCGAGTTCTTTAATTTGCTCGATTACGTCCGCTTCAAGCTTGATAGGGTGACCACCACTATGAAGCAGTGCTAGAACCAGTGACGTAAATTCGTGACCCATTGGCAAACCGGCAAAACCGATCGCGGTGCCTTTCTCTTGGTTCACGACCTGCATGATAGGGCTGCGAGTGCTTGCGCTGTCATCGCGAGTCACTTCAATTTTATCGGTTAAAGACGAGATGTCATTCGCCAGATCTTGAAGTTTGTTCGCGGTGTCGCTGCCATCCAGGCTAAGCACTAACTGAACATTGGTTTTTAGGTTTTCTAGGTATGCTTTTAGCTGCTGCTTCATTGCTTGATCTAACATAATCGTGCCTGCTCTTAAATTCTGTGTCTTGGTATTGACCAATACCTTCTTGCTGAAAAAGGAAAATAAAAAGGGGGCGCAAGTCGGCAAATATTGTGGTGTTGATGTTTTGAAAGGGTGGCGCGCGACTGCCCTTTAGGAGGGGGGCCGAAGCGCGCCTGTAGAACCGTTTAGCTATTCTTGTTAGCTAGGCTTAGATTAAATCTTGCCTACTAGGTCTAGAGATGGAGCTAGAGTCTCTTCGCCTTCTTTCCATTTAGCTGGGCAAACTTCACCTGGGTTAGCGGCTACGTATTGTGCTGCTTTAACCTTGCGTAGTAGGTCTTCTGCGTCACGGCCGATGCCTTCAGCTGTGATTTCCATTGCTTGGATAACGCCTTCAGGGTCGATTAGGAACGTTGCACGGTCTGCAAGGCCTTGACCTTCACGCATAACGTTGAAGTTATTTGTGATGTTGCCAGTTTGGTCGCCTACCATGAAGTATTCGATAGTGCCGATTTTGTCAGAAGTATCGTGCCATGCTTTGTGAGAGAAGTGAGTGTCAGTTGATACTGAGTAAACTTCTACGCCGCGAGATTGAAGCTCTGCGTATTTGTCTTGTAGGTCAACTAGCTCAGTTGGACATACAAACGTGAAGTCTGCTGGGTAGAAGAAGAATACAGCCCACTTGCCTTTAACGTCTTGCTCAGTGATTTCTACGAATTCGCCGTTTTTGAATGCTGTTGCGTTGAATGGTTTGATTTCTGTGTTGATCATGATTTGACTCTCTTTCTAATTTATAGTGTTTAACGCTATCCCGCGTCGATGTAGATATATTGCATTGCCACCGAAAATTAGTGAAATCGGACATTTCTATAGATTCAATAGGCGAATCCTATCTTCGAAAGGAAAAGGCTATCGGTAAAAGCTATCAACAAAAACAATTAACAAAAGCCATCAAACATCAACAACTCCCAATTTAAGTAGCTATGCTCTTTAGGTTGTTCTCTACATTGGGCTTATCTCTATTGGTGTGTGTATCTATGTATCTATGTATCTATGTATCTATGTGTCTATGTAGGTAGGGTTCGGTATGGTTTCTTTGCGTGAGTTGAGTTGTTATATTAAACTGTAAATAACGAAAAATTATCATTAATATAATTTATGATAATTTCAGTTAATCATAGTTTCTCCCTATACTCTCTTCATCGAAACGAAATACCGAAGTTAGACTTCGAAAAGCACAGAATAAAAAACGAATTGGAGAAAGTTATGAAAATGAATCACGTAGGCATCATGGTAGGCGACATGGACCAAGCAGTCGAGTTTTACACGAAAGCGCTAGGTCTAAGAATCGTAATGAACAACACTAAAGTGATGGAAGAGCGTGA
This sequence comes from Vibrio sp. AIC-3, assembly GCF_013114515.1. NCBI lineage: Bacteria > Pseudomonadati > Pseudomonadota > Gammaproteobacteria > Vibrionales > Vibrionaceae > Vibrio > Vibrio sp. AIC-3. The sequence continues at coordinate 43,051 of NZ_VTXG01000035.1, forward strand.
ATCAGCAATCGGCCGTATGTGTATTGCTGTGTTCGGTGAAGGCTTTAAAGGCTTCAACATTGCACACCTAGTAACATCTGATGGTATCGGTGTTGAGCTGTTCGAAATGAAAGAGCGCCAAGAGCGTCACGAAGTTGATTTCTCACGTCTAGGTATCTTCCACTTCTGTCTACAGCTTCCAAAAGAGCAGTTTCATTCAGCGATTAAACGTGTTGAAGAGTTTGGCGGTAAGGTCCGTATGGACATCATGCGTTACCACCCAGAAGACGAACTAAAACAAGCACAAATGGTTTACCTAGAAGACCCGTTTGGCAACCTGTTCGAATTCTACTCGCACACATACGAAGACACTTACGCGACTGACTACGAGTAATAGTGTTATCTACCTGTCATAAGGTAGAAAACCGAAACACCCCCTAAAGAGGATTGGTAGCGATACCAATCCTTTTTTTGTTTGTGGGGCTTAATTTAGGAACATCGGATAAACCGTCGGTTGCACTAAAACAAGCCGACAGTGTTGCTCTATAGTGCAGCACTGGCTAAAGATGAAACTTAACTGATTGATAAGTATGATGTTAAACCATTGGCATATATGTTGCTCTATTGTCTTTATGTAAATTGTATACAATAAAAAATACATAAAGGAAGTCACATGGAACAGAACAGTGAATTGATCTACGGATTAGACGATAGACCATCAGTCAAAGCAGCCAGTTACGCGGCGCTGCAGCATGTATTAGCCAGCTTTGTTGGCATTATCACACCCACGCTCATTATTGGCGGTGTTTTAGGGTTGGGTGAACACATCCCTTATTTGATCAGCATGGCACTCATGGTGTCTGGGGTTGGCACTTTTATACAAGCTAGAAAAATAGGGCCAGCTGGCGCAGGGATGATCTGTGTCCAAGGGACCAGCTTTGCGTTCTTAGGTTCTGTGTTAGGTGCGGGTTTTCTTGTTAAAGCAAATGGAGGTGGGCCGGATGAAATGCTCGCCACCATTTTTGGTGTCTGCTTCTTTGGTGCATTTGTCGAAATCGTCCTATCGCGCTTTATCGAAAAACTCAAAGTAGTGATCACGCCCGTTGTTACTGGCATCGTTATCACGACGATTGGTGTCTCTTTGATTAAAGTTGGCGTCACTGATATCGCTGGTGGTGTTGGCGCAGAAGATTTTGGTTCTGGAAGCAACCTGATGTTGGGTGCGATTGTGCTCGGAACCATAGTGGCACTTAACCTAAGCAACAACACCATGGTAAGGCTGTCGTCGATTTTAGTCGGATTGGTTGTAGGGTGGGGCGTTGCTATTCTGATGGGTAAAGCGCCAATGGTTTCTTTTGCATCTCAACCGCTATTGAGTATCCCTGTCCCATTTAAATATGGTTTCGCTTTTGATTGGCAAGCCTTCCTCCCTATTGCTTTTATTTACTTGATTACTGTTATTGAAACGACGGGCGACCTTACCGCCAACAGTATGTTCTCAGGGCAGCCAGTTAAGGGGCCAAAATACATCAATCGACTCAAGGCGGGCGTGCTAGGTGACGGTGTGAACTCGCTCATCGCAGCGGTATTCAATACTTTTCCGAACACGACTTTCAGCCAGAACAATGGCGTGATCCATTTTACTGGGATTGCGAGTCGTTACATTGGCTACTTCATTGCGGCAATTCTTTTTCTATTAGGTCTATTTCCCATCTTAGGCGCGGTATTAATGACGATCCCAAAGCCAGTATTAGGCGGAGCGACATTGGTGATGTTTGGTACGGTTGCTGCGGCGGGCATCAAGATTATCGCTAGTGAGAAGCTGGATCGTCGCAGAATCATGACGATTGCCATCTCATTAGGTTTAGGACTTGGAGTAATGCTAGTGCCTGACTTATTGAAAGAAGCACCCAAGCTAGTGCAAAGCATATTTGGCTCACCTGTAACCATGTCTGGTATTGCCGCGCTTGTGACTACCGGGTTGATGTCTTTGGTGCCTGAAACTAAAGCCAAATCGATGACGAATTCGGTACAAACCAGTAAAGCGTAACTTATACAGCCGAGAAGAAGCGTAGGTGACTGATTACGGACAATTGCGCTTAAGGCAGAAAAACGAATTACCCCTAAAGAGGATTGGTAGAGATACCAATCCGCTTTTGTATTTGGATGTTTGGCTGAGTGACTTATCTACATGAAGCGATTAAGAAATATACAGATTTAAGACGTTGTTAAAGTTGACGTTTTGACGATAAAACCTTTCATGAATATGACGGAAGAAAGTGTCGTTCATGAAAACATTCCGTCATCATACCGAATGGTAGCCTTGGCTGAGCAGTGACTATACTCAGCATTATATTGCTAACCAACAACAACGAAAATAGAGAAACATGCAGAGATTAGCGCACACAAACCACATGAAAAAATTACATATTATCTTTACCGCTCTTATCCTTATGATATTAGCCGGATGCACCTCAACGTCGGCTGTCGGCAGTTCTAAAACAAAGGAATATGCCAAGTCACATGCTCTTGCTGGTAAAGCTTCTTGGTATGGCGATAAATTCCATGGAAGGCTCACAGCAAGTGGTGAGACGTATAATATGAATGCGACTACTGCGGCTCATAAAACCTTGCCATTCGGGACTATCGTGAGAGTGACCAATACAAACAATAACAAGTCTGTTGATGTGAAAATTAATGATCGAGGCCCTTATGTAAAAGGCCGAGTGATCGACCTGTCGCACAAGGCATTTGCAAAAATCGGCAACGTTAAACAAGGCACCGTGCCTGTTAAAATCGAGATTGTTGATGATAGTAATACCTTTCGATACAAACACTAGAATCCCCTCCTAACCTCCCCTTGGTTTACATCTCCGATCCCTTACCAGTAGTGGGAAAGGGGAGGAACAGAACCTCGATATCGGTGAATCAATAGCTCATTTATGCTTACTCAATAAGGCTGCTTTGTAGCCTTATTTGTGCCTTTCGATAATCCATTTTTAATAAGATTATCTTATTTCTAATATGTGGGTTGATGATGTTATGAGGTAAATAAATCAGTATCTTAGCTTTCTTATCATTAGGGTTCATTGAAATTCATTGTGAAATAATGAAAAGCTGAATTAATCCAAAATTGGTTGTGGCGGGCGTGTAATAGAAAGGGGGAGGTACAATTGATGGGAGAAGAAGACTCTCAAAGAGAGGGAAATTACATTTCGTTACTCACTGAAGTAAATCTGAAATATTAGTGACACGGTTCTGAAATTTTTTGGTGTTTAGCTTATGGGCTTCTATATCGCATTCAAATAAGGAAATACCCGTGAAGCTAACCCCTGTCGTTGCAGCCCTAATTATGTCTTTTAGCTCAGCAAGCTATGCTTTCAGTCTTCAACAATCTGCCAATGAAAACAGTGAAGATCTCGTATGGACAGGGCACCTAAGCCCAGACAGCGACACGGTAATGTCTGCGATGCTCGCGGCTCATATCTATGGCGGTACAGCGACAGTACCAGAGCCTATCAATCCAGAATCCACCTTCATCTTGAACTACTGTAATGCTGAATCACCACGCGTAGAGACAGATTACTCTTCATACCGAGTGGGGCTGGTGGACTTCAATCAAGTCACTCAACTAGCACCAACTATCGACCAAGCATCGATTGTTGCTGTGGTTGATCATCACGCAATTGGTGGCTCACCGATTAACACCCCACAAATTGTCGAAATGGATATTCGAGGTTGGGGATCGGCTGCAACTATTCTGGCTGACAACGCTGAAAAGCTGGATGTGACACTACCTAAGCACCTTGCTTGTGTAGGCTTAGGCGCGATCCTTTCTGACACTGTGGTATTCCAATCATCAACCACGACTGAGCATGATCGTGAATATGCTGAAAAACTGGCAAAAGTTGCAGGTATTTCAGATATCGAAGATTTCGGCCAACAGATGCTGATTGCTAAGTCGGATCTCAGTCATCTTTCTTCTGAAACCATTCTGACGCTGGATTACAAAAACTTTAAATACGGTGGCAAACAGGTGGGTATCGGTGTGGCTGAAACGCTAACGGCTCAGCAATTGATTGACCGCAAAGATGAGCTTTTGGCGGCTATGAAAGCCTACAAAGAAGAGAACGGGCTAGACCATCTGTTCTTTTCAATCACAGATACCAAGAACAAAGAAGCGAACTTATTGTGGGTGGATGAAAGCGACTATCAAGTCATCAAATCGGCTTTCAACGCTGAACCAACAAGTGACATGCTGACTTTGGAAGGTGTCACTTCACGTAAGCGCCAGATTGGCCCTGCGGTTCAAAAGGCAATTGAGAGCTTGTAAGTAGAAAGAGAGTTTGGAGGGGATTGGTAGAAATACCAATCCCTTTTTTAATTATTGGGCGTCTAAATGGGATTTGGACAAAACCTTGTCAGCTATATTACTAAATTAGGATGTAACGGATTAGTACAAGTATGTAAAAGTAACACCAAGCTCACCTGCACATATTACGGAGAGCGTTATTGTGTAAAATTGGAGCAACGCGACATACACAAAAAAGAGCGTAGCAATATGTGCCCGCGTGCAGCTTTTTGTTATGTGCCTTCACTAGCGTTTCATTTTGTTGCGAATAGCAAAAGTGAGCAATGCAGCCTGTACAACACAGTATAGTCGCCCAAATCCTGCTAATAAGTTATACAAAATCAATAATAGCCAGTTCTGATCTATAAATAAGAGCAGTGTATCCTTTGTTGGCGTGACAAAAAATGGCACAAAATCTCTTAGACTAAAAAATATAGAGCGAGCCACACTCCAATCCACTTGAAAACTAAAGCCTGTATAGGCTACCCCCAAGGAAGCCCTATCTGGCAGGGTAGATGTCACTGTTAAAATTTAACCAGCTTGGGCGATAAAGAGTAATTGTGTCTCGTATCTCAGTAGAAAGAAAAGAAGCTATATTGAAGAAGCTATTACCTCCCTATTCAATGTCAGTTAAAGAAGTGTCG
>NZ_VTXG01000036.1:0-44855 GCF_013114515.1 Vibrio sp. AIC-3
GTGATATCAGGAACTGTGCGCCTGTTGGTGACGTTCACCTAAATCCAGAAAGAGAAGCTGCTTAATAAGTAAGCAAATGATGACAACTACCTTGAAAAACACCGGTATGCACTCGATTAGGTTAATCTAATTTCCTAAGTTATTTCTTCGCATTAGGTCGATTCCAATAATTTGAATATCTGATACATTCGGGTATTTGCTAGATATTGCTTTCCAATGCTGCTCAAGTTTAGAAATTAGTTCGGAAAAGCTCTTTGCATTTCCGTTGGGTAACTTCCAATCAGTTCTTTTCTTTCTCAAGACAAGTAAAAATATCCCTTTATCAGACCGACAGTCCCTTAGATAATCACGACATAGTTGGTTTTCAAGACGTTCAGCTAAGTGTGGCCCTGTCCAGTTTTCTGCTAGCTTTAGTTCAATAGGTACTGGTGCATCAAAACCATTACCATGAAACCTTATATCGGGCCTTTTTTCATCAGCCATCTCTTCTTCCTGAGGCACGCTATATCTACCATTAGCTTTGCTGCGTAGTATGTAAGCAATGAAGTTTCGCATTTCAGTCTCTTTTTCAACCTTTTGAAGAGTTTTAGCTATACTGTCATCACCCTCCTCAAGATCGTATTTGAGGTCTTTTAGCCTAAGAGCTGCCAACTCTGCTAGTTCAGCATGGTTTTTTGGAGTGCGCTCTAGGTTATTTTGAAAATCTAATACTTGCTGAGACTGCCATGGTCCAGTTTCACAATCAATTTCAGCGTGAACCTTAACTTTTTCTAACATCCAGTTTCTGGAATATGGGTCAGGGTGTGTAAGTGCCAATTGCTTCATTTCATAAAATGCATCTTTTCCTTTTAGTGAGTCTAGTTCACGAAACAAAAGTTCTCTTGCATCTTGGGCATCATCTCGCAATGTAGGGCTGAACACACCACCACCACTACGATTTAGATCATCCTCAGGGCGTATATATTTGTGCATTAGTAGATATAGTCGACTCAGGTACATTGGTCTTTTGAAGTCATTTCTCTCATGAGTGATTCTAGTTCGACGATCTCCGAGCAGACTAGTTAAGAACAGCATAGCAAACTGCTCTTGTTCACTCTCAAATTGGGACAGCTTGCTTTCTAAGCTTTCTATTGCGCTTGAAGGTTCAACAGCGACCCAAACTGCATACCAACGAGCAAGATGCGAATAGGCCTTTAATTGCTTACATTTTTTAGACGCTAACTTTTCAAGAACATCTGACTTAACATTTGAGCTCATCACAATTTTAAGCAATTTATCTAAGCTTCCCAGGTTCTTGGGTTCTTTCTTTATAAAAGAGAGAATTCGCGGCGAGATGGAGTCCCAGCACCAATCACCAGTCCAGTTAACTTTATCTAGGATATAATTAAACTGACTAGATTCCGTCTCCACCTGTAATTGAAACTCTATCTGTTTCCAAATAAAGTTGGATACTTTTTGAGGGTGAGCACTAAATACCTTAGGAAACCAAGTCGGGAATCCATTAAGTTCGAAGGACGCATATCTACATGCCAACTCGACTTCTTCGGGAGTAAGCGACTTTACCCAGTCTATGTTTTCGTGAGCTTCTATTTCTAAACCGGTAAGGCCGAAAATCACGTCACCTTTTGTACTATTAAAATCAGCACCTTCTGAACGTATCTGTGGCTTGAAGTTGCGCCAAAAGTTAGTGGCCCCATTCCGATAGTATTCAGCGACTTTTGTGCCATACTCTGTCTTCAAAGAAGACCAGTTATAGTTAGTCCAGCGTGCGGAAGAATCATCAGACTTCTCTGTTTGATGGTGCAGATACCATAATGCATTAGTAAGAACTCCAGGGCTCTTTGTTTGCTCAGTTTTGATTCTCTGTAAGTTAACATTTAGCCAGGTTTTCCAGTCATCGTGGTATTTCTTGTCTTTGTCCTCGCGCGCTCTTCGTTTTATTTCCCATTTTTTTTCTTGTTCTTGGTGTTTAAGTTCTTCTTGGGTAGGGAGAGGCGGTGTGACTAATAGGGACAAGCAGTTTAGAAGCTCTGGGGTTTCGGATATACCCTCTTGAATTTTGTTTAGCCAAGCCGTTTGTTTTCCAGATGACTTGTATAAGTCGAAGGCTAAAGATAAGACGATTCTTTTGTCATCGAGCGTCTTCCTGTTGTTTAGCTCACTTAGTACCTTGTCAAAGTCATTAACCCCAAAGCTCCAATACTTTCCATAAAGAGTAGCTTGCCTATAATTTTGTACTTCCCACTTTACATTTTCTCTTGTTTGTTCAATGGAAGCCCAAAAGAGAGTCCAATTCAACTCACTCCACTCAGGTATTTTCTTGGCAAAATCTTCCTTAACCTCATCAATACCTCTTATGTCGTACTCTCTAGCTACCGAAATCATTTGAAGCAACTCAATCACGTTAGGTTTGAGAGCTAAAGAATTCTGTTCATTAATAAGTCGGTCAATTAAGCATGCTGCAAGGGGAAGTAACCATGCATACCTTTTCGAAATGGAATAGCGCCAAGTATCATGAAATGGTTCTGTTCCAACGAGTTCTTTTATTTTAGTGATGACAAACCAACACTTATCAGCATCTGCTTTTCTTAAAGTATGAATCAGGCTCTCGCCTAATCTGTCATATGTATACTCTTTTGCTGGAGCAAGTTGTTTAAAGCAAGCTATTAACCAATTCAAATTCTTTTCGTTTATTTCTAAGTCTTCAATTAGGTCTGACAGTATTTCTCTGCTTAACTTGGAGTGACTCTCAAGATAGTAATCTCTGAGCATCTCTATAGTCTCAGGAGAGCAAACTACCATAGCGGCTCTTATGGCAGAGATGTGGGTGTACTTTTCAAAATGTAGTGTTTTTATCGCTTTGATGACCTCGTTTTCGAGCCCTTTGATTTTACCTGTCCAAATCATTCTTAACAGTAACCCGACGACATCTTCATTGTCGAAATACTCTTCAAGAAGTAATTTTATATGTGTAGTTAAATCGTGGCTAGCAAAACGCTGAATTGCACTAATATCATATTGAAGTTGCCTGGAATCTTTTTTAGCTAATTCCTCGCACACATCTCGTAATATTTTTTTACGTACTTCCAAGTTAAGTTGACTAGGGTCACCACCTTCGAAAAATACCTTAGAGTCTACTTGGGATACTCGTTCACGGATGCTTTCATTCCAGATGACTAACCATGGGAGAATAGGTCTTAATGAAGGGGTTATTACTTCAATATCGTACTGCGTTTTAAAAAATAGAGATTCTATGTGTGCCTGAGAAGAGTTCTGAGATAGCAGGGCATTGAACCACTTTGCTGTAAGGAATTCTCTGACTGAACGATGATGGAAGCGCACAGCACCGTATATTGCTTCATCAAAAATAGGCCTTTTAAGTAGATTCAGGATCTGATTGCCATTCCAATCACGCAGAATTGAAGTAGATGAATTACCGAAAAAGTGTGTAGAACCTTCAGGGAGCTCGATGTGCGGTACTATTGTCAGGGTGGATACCGCAGCTAGGGTTTGAGCTTTTGAATATAACTCCTCCAGTGATAATTCGCTTGCTTCAACCCTGTCGAGAGAGCGCTCAGACAATTTTCTTTGAATATTGTCTTCCATTAACTCCATCCGTGTACCGAGTTTATTATGAACTTTCCAATATTCGATAAGGTCTATAAGATCTTGAGGGCGGGTCGTAAATCTCCAAGCATCAACTCGCTCAATATCATTAAGTAGCTTAGATGGATCTCTAATACCTTTCGCTTCCGCAAATAGTTTTATCTGTTCACGGCTCAATTCAACCAATTGGTAGAATTTGAACTCAGTACTTAACGTTGAGTCAGAAGTAGAAGCGCTATCGCTTGGGTTCTGGGCATCTTTAGCATTGCCTTTCTGGCTTTGTTTTAATGGAAGCATTGAATCGCATAAGAGCAAATCACTTTTAGGACGCCATGCAGATGTTCTTCCTGTTAAAATAATATGCACACGATCTAGAGCAGTAGTTAGTCGCCTAGAGATCTTTTTTATTGCTCGCTCAAAATCTTTTGGGTCAGACAGTCGTGCTTCATCGATAGAGTCTAATAATAGCCAACCTTCATTTTCTGAACTTATCCAAGAGATAAATTCTTCATAAGTACCAAGCTCAAAAGCGTCTTCAAGATCGCCGGTAAGGTCTTCTAGTCGAATAAAAAATGCAGGGAGATTTTTTGAGCGAAGTTTATTTGTTAGAGATTTAAGCTCTTCTGTTTTACCTGTTCCTGCTTCTGATAAGATAACCGTCCGATATTCATTTGTAATATCTTGTAAACCAATGCTTCCATAGCTTCCCCATCCTAGAGTCAAATCACTTTCTTCATTTAATTTGTCTATGGGAATTTGTTTTAGTTTCCGCTTTAAGTCGATATACACTGACATGACCTTATACTTGCATTAATTGACTGATCTTCTTCCCTACAAAGCTCTATAGTCAACTTGTTACTTAAAAAAGTTAGCGCTCTGACAACATTAATTGATATAAGAGGTGTCGATATTCTTGACGCTGAGCATGGGATGTCGCTAAGAAAAAAGTATATAGCGAAGGAGCAAGAAGCCTTCAAAAAGAGAGGAAAGTAAGCTTAAGTAAAGCTTGCTCATTGCTCGATATATCTCGTCAATATGTCTATCAGATAGAAAAACGTAAGAAAACTCGTCAGGCTGAGCTTGCCCCAGTGAAAGGAATGGTCCTTGAACTAAGACGCTTCATGCCTCGATTAGGAACTCGTAAGCTCTATTTCTTATTGAAACCTAAGCTGATAGCTATGGGAATAAAACTTGGGCGTGATGCTTTGTTTGATTACCTCAGAGAAGAGCGCTTACTCGTTAAGCCAAAACGGAGTTATACCAAAACAACGAACAGCAGGCACTGGATGAAAAAACATCCGAACTTGCTAAAAGAAGTTGTTCCTTCAAAACCCGAAGAGGTTCTGGTGAGCGACATCACTTATGTTCAATCGAACGAGGGCGTTCACTACTTGTCATTGGTTACAGATGCTTTCAGCCGTAAAATAATGGGGTATGAAGTCAGCAATGAAATGAAAGCGAGCGATGTTGTGAAGGCTTTAGATATGACGGTAAAAACTCGATGTTATCGTCATGCGACAATCCATCACTCAGATAGAGGGCTTCAGTATTGCTCAAACCTCTATCAAGAGAAACTTAAAAAGTATGGCATAACACCATCAATGACAGATGGTTATGACTGTTATCAAAACGCTTTAGCTGAGCGGGTCAATGGTATCCTCAAGCAAGAGTTCTTGCTTACTCAGTGCAAAGATCTTCGCGAGTTGAAAACACTTGTTGAAGAGTCGATATATACGTACAACGAAATGAGGCCACATCTCAGCCTAGGTATGAATACGCCAAATAAGATGCATGAAAAAAGCCAGCAACTTGCGTTACTGGCTTACTAAAATCGTCAACGTATTTTAGGACGAGACACAATTATGAATACGATTAATGATGATCGTGATTCATCTTCTTCATGCCGCTCATCACTTTCTTAACCGGCGCATCGAAGGTCTGTGTTTCACCATTGGCGAAAGTCAGTGTCATCTCGATTTGCTCACCTTCTTTTAGGCTGCTTGCTAGGTCGAACAACATGATGTGTAGGCTACCAGGTTTAAGTACCGCTTCACCGTTCGCAGGAATGGTGATTTCTTGAACTTGGCGCATTTTCATAACATCGCCATCCATGATTACATCATGAAGTTCTACTTTACCTGCTGCAGGTGTTGTTGCAGAAACAATAGCGCGATCTTTATCGCTGTGGTTCATCAGAGTAGTGAACACCGCGCTGTTCACTGCTGAAGGCGGTGTTGCACGAGCGTACGCGTCATGAACCATAATATCGCTACTAGCCTGAGCAAAAGGGGTGAGCAATAAGCCTGCTAGAGCAAGTGCTTTTAACTTCATGTTGTTGTCCTTAATTTTTATGTTTTTGGTCTGGGACCTGACTTTTTTAGAACTTTATTGAGTAAGTTCTTTGTTTTTACGTTTTACTGCGTCAGCTTGTTGATAGCCTCAACAATTGGCGCTGGCGTCAACGTGTGCGGTACTTTGGTAATCAAGGTACCGTCGGGCTTTAAAAAATAAAAATATGAGCTGTGGTCTAGGGTGTATTCCAACTCTGAACCTTCAAGCTTGGTCTTTCTGAAAATAACGCCGTAGTTGTGTGCAAGCGTGGTTGTCACATCCAAAGGACCACTTAATCCTTCCATCATTGGGTGGAAGTATTGTGCGTATTCGTATGAGGCTTCTGCTGCATCACGCTCAGGGTCGAGAGAGACAAACATCGGGCGAATCTTGGCTTTTGCTTCATCAGAGACTTGGTTAAGTGCTCCGGCCAACATAGCCAAAGAAGTGGGGCACACATCTGGGCAGCGTGTGAAACCGAAGTAAACGATACGAATTCTGTCATCGGTTTGGTCAAAGATTTCCGTTGGTTGGTTGTCTTTGCCGAAAAGAGTCGTTGCGGAGAACTCTTGTTTTGCAGCGTGTTGTTCTTGAACTTCGTTTTGCCCATCAAGATAGCTTTTGACACCAAAGCCAAGTACAAAAGCGACAACCAATGCTAACGACCAATTTCTACTCATCTTGCCATCCTTATTGCAGGGTTTACAGTATCGACACCATCAGTGAGTTCACCGATCCATGTCATTTTATCTAAAGTACATACAGGTAAAATCACATCACCTTCATAGGTATTGTTGCCAATGCTCTTTAATTGAAAACGCGCTGATCCCATTTCCATTTCTAAACCTGTGAGCGATAACACCAGTGTCTCAGATGCAGCACCTTCCCAAACTACCTTTATCTTTGTGGGTAGAAGAGGTTGCGCGGTTTCTCGGTCAAGCGACATTGAAATGGATTCCTGCTCACACGATGTGGTTGAAAGCATGCAGTAATCATCTAAGTTGACGTCGGCAGTTGAGTGCTCCATCGCTGATTTAAACTGCTGAATTGCTTGCGGCCCATAAAAGCCTGCCACGAGAGCGATCCCAACAGCAGCAACCTTTAATGCAGAGTGCATGTCGTGTTCTCATTTAATTTTATAAGAGCGGCGATGTTATCACACCCCTCAATACGTGCTTGTATCAAAAAGCAATTTTGTGCGTATGGTAGAACTAAAAAAGCGAAGCCATTGGCTTCGCTTTTGTCTGTTTAATAGATATGTGAGCTTAGTATTTCTAAGTTCTATCCATTTTGAACATGTTCCAGAAATACGTTGAATGATTAGTCAGCGTTACGCTCTGCGAACTTCTCCAGGCCTAAAACCAATGCAATCGCAGCAAACATCATCACAATCGCCATGACCAACTGAGAAGGCTGAGAGGTTACCGCTTCAAAATCAAACGGTGATAGGTTTTCTTGAATCAGAGGAACTTGTTCACCTTTTGAGTTTGTGCGCCAGCTGATGGTCTCTTTCCAAGGCCAGATCTTAGGCAGCGTACCGATCATCAAACCGGTTAAGAATACCAATGTGAAGTCGCGGAATGAACGCAATAGCCAAGACAGTACATGTGAGAAAGTCAGCAGTCCGATCACACAGCCCGCAAGGAATAGCGCAAGTACATCGACTTGAAATGATTTAACGGCGCCAAGCAAGGGGCCATACATGCCAATCAGGAGCAGAATAAAGCTGCCTGAAATACCGGGTAAAATCATCGCGCAGATAGCAATCGCACCCGCAATCAATACGTTGATGCTGGTTGGTTCCATTTGCAGCGGTTTAAGCACGGTAATGCTATAAGCGAAAGCAACGCCAAGCAGCAAAAACACGAAGCGAATCATATCGCGTTTCTCTACTTGCTTAAGAATATGGAAAACCGAGACCAAGATCAGGCCGAAGAAGAAAGACCACAGTGGAACAGGGTGGGTGACTAATAACCAAGAAATCAATTTTGCGAATGTCGCAATGCTCGTGAATACGCCCGCGAACAGTGAAATTAGGAAGAAACCATTGATGTGATTAAACGCGGCTTTGAAGCCTTCGCGTTTCCATAAGCCAAGTACGCTAGGGTTAATTCTGCGAATGCTTTCTAGCAGCGTATCGTAGATACCAGTGATGAATGCGATGGTTCCGCCCGACACGCCAGGTACAACGTCTGCTGCGCCCATTGCCATGCCTTTGAAAAAAGTACTTAAGTAGTTCATTGCTTCATAGAGTTGAGGATGATTTTGTGCAGTATACAAACTTTAGTGTAAAAAAAGTATGAATATGCTTTTGGGGAAGGGCTTTTATTACTCTATTAATTGTAAGGCAATAAGTTGAAGTGAATATTTGCCTAACATTTAGATAACAACCACTTAGTGATTTGTCATTAAGAGCAGAGATGAAACTGATCCCTTATCGATATTGCATCTTGGTTGCAATATGCAAATGCACTTTGCAATTCGCATGACAAATTCATGGTTTTTATGCGATGCAGGGCTTATAAAACGTCGAATAAAAGTTGGCACACTAACTGCATTATATACATTGACCCTTCTTAAGCCGAGGGTCACCTAGCCAACTGACGTTGTTAGTGAACTTATGATTTGTTCACAAATATATAGAGCCAATCGCGATTATTGCGGTTGGCTATTTTTTTGCTTGTCATTTGGTGATTGTCTTTTTTCATTTCCCGTTCCTACACTTTTAGGCTCTAAACTTCAGATGAAAAAAAGCCAGCCACCATAGGTGACTAGCTTAAACTTTTCTCGAATCTCGAATCTCGAATCTCGAATCTCGAATCTCGAATCTCGAATCTCGAATCTCGAATCTCGAATCTTGAATCCGTTTTAGTACCCCATCAACTGCAGCAAGTTCTCCGCTGTGCTGATTGCTTCTTTACGGTTAGCAATGTTGAGCTTTTGGTAAAGGTTACGGATGTGAGTCTTGATTGTGGTACCCGCTACATCGAGTTCTTGAGCGATCTGCTCATTACTGAATCCTGAGTAGATCAGACCAAGTACTTGCCATTCACGCTGGGTGAGTGGGCTAGTACGCACAAGCTCAGGAATGTTCGGGTGATTAACCAAGTTCTCAACAAAGTCTTCATCGAAGTGAACCGAGCGGCTGCGTTGGGTCGCGGAAATATCTTTCATGATTTGTTGTGCGCGGTGACGTTCTAAATCACCTAAGCCTGGCTTGTTGCTCAACTTATCCAAGATATGCCCGATAGTCCCACCGTCTACCAAGAAGTTACCGACCATACCGGTTTGGTTAGTCATATGAAGCGCTTCTTCGAGTAGTATTCGTGCGCTGTCTTCATCGTTAATTTGTGTACGTAACACGGCTTCAACGATCAAGTTGCGGTTGGTGTCTGTAATCAGGTGCGAACGCTGGGCTTCACTCTTAAGGAAAGTCAGCGCTTCTTCTGCGTCTTCATACTGCTCAAGGATGATGTGAGCACGAACGATGTTTCGCCACTGAAGTTGGCAGAAGTGGTTACTTGCCGATTCAGGTCGAACAGCCACACTCAGCCAATCACGGATAGCTTCTTTATCGCCTTTTACTTGCCAGAACAGAATCAAAGAAAGAGAAGCATTTGCCGTCCAATCTACGTGGTAAGTCGATTGACGCAATAGGTGCTGAATCTGGTCGATAAATTTCGACGCTTTATCAATCTCACCACGGCTCAATGAAATACGAGCCAACATAGAATAGCTGTGCAGGTGTTTACTCGGAGAGTGGTGACCAAGGATATCTAAGCCTTTGTAGCAACACTCTTCCGCTTCATCTAGTCGGTTCCAACACCAGAAGATCTGAGCGCGAACACGCAGCAAGAATTCGTGCAGAGGTACGTATTGCAGCTGATGTTCTTCAATCAATTTGAATGCACTGTCTTGTAGCTCAAATGCAGCTTGAACATAACCTTGAGCAATCAAGATTTCGCTTTGTTGCAGAATCGCCCACAGAGCCTGATGGTAAACCTGATACTGACGTGCCAGTTTTTCTGTTTGTTGCATCATCGGTAGCGCACGGCTTAGGTTACCCATTACGTGATTCACTTCGCCCACAACCGAGGTTGCGACAATGCGGCTACGATAAACGGTGGTGTTCAACTGACTCAACGAAAGCTCAGCCAATTCCAATGCTTTCTCAGGCTCATTGCTGTTGATGGCAACTTGTGCGCGTAAGGCGTTGTATTGGCCTTGCTGCTGAGTATCGAGTTCAATGTTTCGCGCTTGATATTGAGTCTCAGCCTCTTCCAACAAAGTACCCACTTGGTCATAACGGTGCTGACTTTGTGCAAGCCAAGCGCGCAACATCGAAAGCTTTGGCTCACTGTATAGTTGATCTGTGGTTAGCTGTTTGATCGCCATTTCTAATGACGAAAGCTCACCTTGGTTGAACATCGGCCAACCGTGCTCAGTCAGGATTTGAATGATCAGTTCTGGATCTTCAGCGCGCTGTGCGTGACGTAGTGCTTGGTGTGGTGTGTTTTGCTTGATCCACGCTTTTGCAGCACTTCGATGCAGTTCAGCTTCTTGCTGAGGAATTCGAGCTTGGCGCTCATGTGCGAGGAATTCACCAAACAAGTTATGGAAGCGATACCAGTTCTTTTCACCTTCAAGCGGGTAGATGAACAAACCAAAACGGTTGAGTGATTCGATCATACCTAACGCATCTTCACGCTGTGTAAGTGCACACACAAGCTCATCGTTGAAGTGATCAAGCACAGAACATTGCATCAAGAACTGTCGGGTTTCTTTGTCTAGCAGGTCGAATACTTCTTCAACCAAGTAGTCCCAAAGATGGGCGTGGTTAAAGTGAGAGAATGACTCTGCGGACTGTGCAAGAGTGCGTTTTTGGTGTTGTGCTTGTAGCGCGATAAGTTGTAGTGCAGAAGGCCAACCTTCTACATAACTACAAATGCTATCTGCCGTGGTGTCATCAATGCCGTCGGCTACGCGTTGGTTGAAAAAGCGTGTGGTTTCTTCGGTATCAAACGCCAACGAGTCATTACCTAATTCGATCATTAAGTCACGAACGCGCAGGTTTGCTGTACCAAGTGGTGGCGTACCACGACTGGTGACAACCATCGTTAGGTTATCGGGCATGTGTTTGAGGAAGAAGCGCATGGCTTCGTGGATGTCGTCATTGTTGACCAAGTGATAGTCATCCAACACCAGAAAGCACTCGTGATGGAATTCCGACATCTCGGCAAATACTTCACTTAATAAAGAATGCAGCGATGAAAACTGTCGCTTTTCTGCCAGTTTTTGGGCATTCGGACAGGCATTTTGAGTCGCTTTATTAAGTGATTGAAGTAGGTAGTTGATAAAGCGGAAGGCATCATTGTCGCTATCATCAATGCTGTACCAACCCACATTAGGTTTATCTACCAACCATTGTGCAGCCATGGTGGTTTTGCCGTAGCCCGCTGGAGAGCGGAACAACACAAGCTTATAGCAATCTGCATTGTGAAGCAGATCGAGAACCCTAGGTCGTAGGATTGCATTATGTAAGCGGCCGGGACGAGTCAGTTTCGAAGGGATCCACATATCGAAGTTTTACACCTATTCCGTGGCTATGTTCTGGAATATCCCAATCTATCGTTGAGTGCACTCCAATGACATGAGCCTAATTACTTAAGTCTTTACTCATATTACGTGAAGCCAAACGTTACCGACTACGATCCTCCTCAGAAACCTTGCACTCCTGCATGTTTTTGGGTGTCTACGCCCTTTATTTGAGACTTTGCTCACGTTGCGGGTTGGTTTGTGAATGTGACTTCGTTCATCCCTACACGGAAATCAATGCAAAAGATGAGAGTTGGAAATTATTTTCGTGATCTGAAACTCAGATTTGGCAATGACTTTAAATGGGTTAAATAAAAGTCACATCAATTGAAGTTAAGTTATCGAACGGGAGCTTGTGATCTTAGTCACTCCAAGTTTTTGTTCGCAGTCAGAACATGAGAGTCAGATCACTAACCCTAAGTCGGTACGCCCCCTACGCCCTCCCATCTACTCCTAGTCAGTTGCATTAGCGGGAGGATGTTTAGTTTATGGTGACCATGCACGATATGTCACAGATGAATTAGAACTATTAAAAGCGAGATTTCTGAAATGAAACCAACTCAGCAAAAAACTTTCGATAAAGTGTCATTCCAAGAGAGTGTTAAGAAACATTTATCTGCAACCTACGCAACAACGATTGAAAACGCAGATAGCCGCGCATGGTACCTAGCAATGGGGCGTGCGCTAGCAGAACTCACAACATTTGATCTGTTAGAAACTGAAAATGACGAAAAAATTAAGAACGCGAAGAGCGTTAACTACCTTTCATTAGAGTTTTTGATTGGTCGTTTAACCGGTAATAACCTGATCAGCATGGGTCTGTATGAACAGATCACTCATGCAATGGAAGAGCTAGGTCAAAACCTAACTGATCTTCTAGAAGAAGAGCGCGACCCATCACTAGGTAATGGTGGTCTTGGTCGTCTAGCCGCTTGTTTTATGGATTCTTGTGCCGCTCAAGAATACCCAACAGTAGGCTACGGTCTTCACTACGAATACGGTCTATTCAAACAGTCTTTCCAAGACGGTCGTCAGCAAGAAGCACCTGACGCATGGCGTGGTGTTGAAGGTTACCCATGGGAAGTAGCTCGTCCAGAACTAGCACAACACATTGGTTTTTACGGTCATGTAGACGTTGAATTCATCGACGGTAAAGAAGTACGTACTTGGGTTCCAGGTATGGAAGTAAAAGCAATGCCTTGGGATCTACCAATCGTAGGTTACGAGTCAAGCACGGTTTACCCGCTGCGTCTTTGGGAATGTCAGGCAATTGCACCATTCTCACTAGCAAGCTTCAACAACGGTGATTACTTCGAAGCGCAACACTCGCTAATCGATGCAGGTAACATCACTAAGGTTCTTTACCCGAACGATAACCACGAGAAAGGTAAGACACTGCGTCTAATGCAGCAGTACTTCCATTCAGCAGCATCGGTTCGCGATATTCTACGTCGCCACGAAGCAGCAGGTTTCTCTCTAGAAGATCTGCCTAAGCAAGAAACGATTCAGCTGAACGATACACACCCAACGATCGCGATTCCTGAGCTAATGCGCATCCTGATTGACGAGAAAGGTCTATCTTGGGATCAAGCATGGGAAATCAGTGCTCACACGTTCGCTTACACGAACCACACACTACTTCCAGAAGCGCTAGAGACTTGGTCTGAATCTTTAATCAATCGTCTTCTTCCACGTCACATGGAAATCATCTTTGAAATCAACCACCGCTTCATGCAAGAAGTTCGCAAGATGTGGCCTGGTGATGGTGAGAAGCAAGCGAAGCTTTCTATCATCCAAGAAGGTTTCCACCGTATGGTTCGCATGGCAAACCTATGTGTGATTGGTTCTTACAAAGTAAACGGTGTAGCTGCGCTTCACTCTCAACTGGTTAAGAAAGACTTGTTCCCTGAATTCAACGAAATCTTCCCAGGTAAACTGACTAACGTAACGAACGGCATCACGCCACGTCGTTGGTTGAAGTTCTGTAACCCAGGTCTATCTGCGCTAATCACGGGTAAGATCGGCACTGAATGGCCAGCAAAACTTGAGCAGCTAGAAGGCATCGCTAAGTTTGCAACAGACGCGAAATTCCAAAAAGAATTCATGGCTGTTAAGAAAGAAAACAAACAGCGCCTAGCTGATTGGGTTCAAGAGAACATGGGTATCGAGCTAGATACTAACGCTATCTTTGACGTTCAAATCAAACGTCTTCACGAATACAAGCGTCAGCACCTAGATTTGCTACACATTCTATCTCTGTACCACCGTATTCTTAACGAACCTGGTTTCGAGTGTGAGCCACGCGTATGTTTCTTCGCAGCGAAAGCAGCACCGGGTTACCACCTAGCGAAAGAGATCATCTTCGCGGTTAACAAGATTGCAGAGAAGATCAACAACGACCCTCGCATCGGTAACAAACTGAAAGTGGTATTCATTCCTGACTACCGTGTAAGCATGGCTGAAATCATCATCCCTGCAGCAGACGTTTCTCAGCAAATCTCACTAGCGGGTAAAGAAGCATCTGGTACGGGCAACATGAAGATGGCTCTAAACGGCGCGCTAACTATCGGTACGATGGATGGTGCAAACGTTGAGATTCGTGAAGAAGTGGGTGATGAAAACATCTACATCTTCGGCCTAGACGTTGATGGTGTTCAAGCTCTGAAAGCTCAAGGCTACAACCCATACGACTACTACAATGCAGACCCACTACTGAAAGCATCTCTAGACCTACTGACTGGCGATGAGTTCACTCCAGGTCAACCAGGCCTTCTACGTGCAACGTTTGATAGCCTGCTAGACGGTGGTGACCCTTACCTATGTCTTGCTGACTTCGCATCTTACGTGAAAGCGCACGAAGACATGGGCACGCAATACAAAGACCAAGCAGGTTGGGCTAAGAAAGCAATTCTTAACACAGCATTGGTTGGTAAGTTCACATCAGACCGCTCTATCCGCGACTACGTGAACAACATCTGGAAACTTGAAGCGGTTAACCGTTAATACTTCCAAAGTAGCCAAGGCAGTTTCTGCCTTGGCTCAATTAGCTTGTGAGCAAACGAAAGGCTTAAAGGTTTCGTTTATAAACAAGCTGCTTACAAACCGATTGTCACAAGCTAATTGATTAGTAAAAATTAAATTAACAACCCTACAAAATAGAAAGCGTCAGAACGTTTTCGGAGAGAGCGATGAAAGAACAGACCGTATTAAAACAAGTCGCAGAAATGGCAAACATTGCCGACAGTTACGTTAGTGCGTGGGGCGATGAAGCACAAGTATCAGACGAGACGATCACGTCTCTATTGGCTTCGTTGGGCTACGATACAAGCAGCGATGATGCACTGCTTAAGTCAGCAGAAAGAAAACACAAAAAAGATGTACTAGACCCAGTTCTTGTCTTGCGTGACGGTGAGCCAGTAGAAGTGGCGCTTAATCTAGGTGTAAGTGCTCGTGAAAGTGAGTTCAGCTGGCGCTTAGAAACCGAGCAAGGAGAGGTACTTGAAGGCTATCTTCAATCTCAAGTCATTCGTGATGAGCGTGCCGAGGGTGGCCCTTTAGTGTTTGCATTGCCAAGTGATTTGGCATGGGGTTATCACAAGCTCATTGTGAGCCGTAAGCGCCGTAAGAAGCCTTACGAGATGACACTGATTATTACGCCAAAAGCGTGTTTCAAGCAGTCACCAATCGAGCAAGGCAAAAAGCTTTGGGGACCCAGTGTTCAACTTTATACCCTAAGAACTCAGCATAACTGGGGTATTGGTGATTTCGGTGACCTAAAACAGCTTGTTGCGGATATCGCTTCTCGTGGTGGTGACTTCGTTGGTCTAAACCCCATTCACTCATTGTTCCCTGCGAACCCTGAAGGTGCGAGCCCATATAGCCCATCTTCTCGTCGCTGGTTGAACATTTTATACATTGATGTGAGTTCAGTTCCTGAATTCGCATTAAGTGCTGAAGCACAACAAACAGTCGGCAGCGCAGAGTTCCAACAGCGTCTACAAAAAGCGCGTGAAGCACACTGGGTAAACTACACCGAAGTGTCTGAGCTTAAGATGAGCATCTTGCCTCTGCTATTCGCAGAATTTAAGACTCGTCATCTAGACAAAAACAGCGACCGTGCACAAGCGTTCTTAGCCTTCGTAGAAGAGGGTGGCGATAGCCTGATGCATCAAGCGGCGTTTGATGCTCTACATGGTGAACTGCATGCAGAAGATTCTGGCATGTGGGGATGGCCGGTATTCCCTGAGAAGTACCGTACATTCGACAGCCCAGCGACACAGAAATACATCAAAGAGAACTTAGAAAACGTTCATCTGTACATGTACCTGCAATGGCTAGCAGATTGCCAGATCAACGATGCACAGTCTCTTGCAGAAGAGAAGGGCATGGCTGTTGGCCTGTACCGTGACTTAGCGGTAGGTGTTGCAGATTCAGGCAGCGAGACTTGGGCTGACGAAGGCAACCTAGTGATGGATGCGAGCATTGGTGCTCCACCTGATATTCTTGGTCCTTTGGGTCAGAACTGGGGTCTACCTCCGTTAAACCCAGAAGTGCTTCAAGAAACAAGCTACGACGCTTACATCAAGCTACTTCGTGCGAACATGAAGCACTGTGGTGCACTGCGTATCGACCACGTTTTAGGTCTACTGCGCTTGTGGTGGATTCCAAAGGGTGAGAACGCAACTAAGGGCGCGTACATCTACTACCCAGTACAAGATATGCTGTCTATTCTGGCGCTTGAGTCTCACCGTTACCAATGTAGCGTTATCGGTGAAGATTTAGGTACGGTACCGGATGAGATTGTCGACATCCTTGCAGATGCTGGTGTGCATTCTTACAAAGTGTTCTTCTTCGAAACATCAGAAGACGACGGTGGTTTCATCTCACCAAAACACTACGCATCACAATCGATGGCGGCGCTGTGTACTCACGATATGCCAACGCTTCGCGGCTTTTGGCACTGTGATGACCTAAAAATGGGCCAAGAGATTGGCTTATACCCAGATGCAGAACAATTAGAAACCTTGTTCGATGACCGCCTAGAGTGCAAGCAAGGTATCTTAGATTCAGTAGCATGGCATGGTTTCCTACCAGAAGGTGTGGGCCGCGATGCGAGCCAAGTACCGATGGACTCTTACCTTGCTGAGGCACTTCAACTGCACGTAGCGGCTGGTGGTTCAACACTACTGAGCGTTCAGCTAGAAGATTGGCTAGAGATGGACAAGCCAGTAAACATTCCTGGCACGGTTGATGAATACCCTAACTGGCGTCGTAAACTATCAATGAACTTGGACGAAATATTTGCTCACGAAGGCGTTAATCGTATCGCTTCTAAGCTGACTGACGTTCGAGAAAAAGCAGGTAAGTAATGATATTGAGTGACTTGAAATTAGGTGGTTTTTTGCTTACGCCGTACGAAACTACAACCTCGGTCACTCAATAATGAATGCTCATCTGGTAGAATAAACCGTCGTTATATTGCCCGCACTAATAGCGGGCATTTTTGTATTATGTTTTTTGGATGTTTGGTTAGGGAGAAACGTTTTGGAACTAAGTTCGATTTCAAAGCAAAAACAAATATATACCCAACTATCACAGGCTTGTTTCACAGACCCATTCGCGTTTTTAGGGCCATACCTACCTTCTGAGCAAGGTGCATTACGTGTGTGGATTCCTGGGGCAGATAAAGTCGAGTTGATTGTTGGAAAGGAACCTCGTATTGAGTTAGCGCGAGAGGGTGAAAGTGGTTTCATTCTTAAGCAAGAGAGAGACTTACGTTTCACTCACTATAAGCTTGCGGTTGATTGGGCTGGCGTAGAACAGATCATTGATGATCCGTATCAGTACCACGATCTATATGCGAGTTATGAAGATCTTCATACACCGAAAGATATGTATCATCACATGGGGGCTCAGTTTATTACGCTAGAGCGTGATGGACAGACGATTTCAGGTACGCGTTTCTTGGTGTACGCACCGCATGCAACTGCGGCAAGCTTGGTGGGTAACTTCAACGCTTGGGATGGTCGCCGCCACCCAATGCAACGCCTAGATTACGGTATGTGGGGCTTATTCATTCCTGAACTGGAAGAAGGCGCTCAATACAAGTTTGAATTAAAAGGACCAAATGGCGAAGGCTTACCACACAAAGCTGACCCATGGGGTTTCTACTCTGAGCAATACCCATCGTTCTCATCTGTAACTTACGATCACGCTCGTTACCAGTGGCAAGATACTCAATGGCAAAATCGCCCGGTAACGCAAAAGCGCAAAGAAGCGCTTTCGTTCTATGAATTGCATGCAGGTTCTTGGAAGCGTAACGCTGAAGGTGAATTCTTAAATTATCGCGAGCTTGCGGCAGAGCTGATCCCATACCTAACGGATCTTGGCTACACGCACGTTGAACTAATGCCAGTTTCAGAACATCCATTCTACGGTTCTTGGGGCTATCAGCCTGTAGGTCTATTTGCACCGACTAGCCGTTTTGGCTCTCCAGATGATTTCAAATACTTCGTCGATCAATGTCACCAAGCGGGTCTTGGCGTTGTTCTGGACTGGGTTCCTGCTCACTTCCCAAGTGATGATCACGGCCTAGCAAACTTCGATGGTACGCCATTATTCCATGATCCAGATCCACGTCGTGGTTGGCATCAAGATTGGAACTCGTACATTTACGATTTAGGCAAAGAGCATGTTCGTCGTTTCTTAGTTTCTAATGCACTGTACTGGTTCGAGCAATTTCACATTGATGGCATTCGTGTTGATGCGGTTGCTTCGATGTTGTACCTCGACTATTCGCGTAGCCATGACCAATGGATCCCGAATGCGGATGGTGGCAACGAGAACTATGATGCTATTGCTACCCTTAAGTGGATGAACGAAGAAGTGTACAAGCACTTCCCGAATGCGATGACCATTGCGGAAGAATCGACGGCGTTCCCTGGTGTTTCAGCACCGACCTTTATGGGCGGCTTAGGCTTCGGCTTTAAGTGGAACATGGGTTGGATGCACGATAGCCTGTCTTACATTCAAGAAGATCCAATCAACCGTAAGTACCACCACGATACGATTACGTTCCCGCTGGTTTACGCACACAGTGAGAACTATGTATTGTCTCTGTCTCACGATGAGGTGGTTTACGGTAAAGGTTCTATCCACAATAAGATGCCGGGTGATGAATGGCAGCAAACGGCTAATTTACGTGCTTACATGGGTTACATGTATGCGCAACCAGGTAAGAAGCTGAACTTCATGGGTGCAGAATTTGGTCAGACGGCTGAATGGAACCATGACGACCAGCTGCAATGGTTTTTGCTGGATTACGAGCGTCATCAAGGTGTTCAGCGTTTAACGAAAGACCTGAACAATCTGTACCGCTCTGAAGCTGCAATGCACGATCTTGATTTTGATCCGAAAGGCTTTGAATGGCGTCTACAGGACTCTGCTGAAGCGAGCATTCTTGCGCACGAGCGCATCAGTGAATCTGGTGAGCGAGTATTGATAGTGTCTAACTTTACGCCAGTGCCTCACGAGCATTTCCGCTTAGGTGTTCCTGCAAAAGGTGAATACGCATTGTTGTTGAATACAGACTCTGTCGACTATGCAGGCAGCGGTTTTGAAGTGAAGCAGACTGCTGAGATTGAATCTGTAGAAAGCGAAGGGCTAGACACATCGATTGAGCTGCGTTTGCCGCCGTTATCGACCGTTTTTTACAAGCTAAATTAGGTCTATAAGTTGAGCAGGTCATCGCTGCTCACTTTTCTGAAAGTCTAAAAAAGGGAACCCTAGGGTTCCCTTTTTCTATTTCAGTAAGCTGGTTAGCGTTACTTGAAGTTGGTGAGATAGAACATTGAGCGTCCGACTACCATTTCAAGGATTCGAACTGAGTTGTTGCCGAAACTGTCCAACATCTTTTCACGAAATTCGCCGTTCGAGCTGAGGTTAAATTGCTCAGGATTCTTGATTTGCGAAGCATGGAAAAACATCAATTTAATCACGTATCGAAACTGCTCATTATCTAGAGCGGCTTGCCAAGATTGGATAAAAAGCGCTTCCGATGAAAAGTCTAGACTGTCTATAACGATCGATAGCATGTGTTCGTGAAGTACTGAGCGAATAGCGCGGGTCGACGGATAATAGCCCTGAAGCGTCGTTAAACTAATGCCAATCTCTTGAGCAATCCTTGCATAAGTTAGTGCTTCATGTCCTTCAGCCAGAAAAAGGTTTAGTACGATCTCATCGTAGTTTTTTTGATTTTCTAGTTTCTGTACTTGAGTAATTCGAGCCATTACAAATCTCTATTGAGTGTAACATTCTGTAAACGAGTATATTAAGAGCTTATGAATTAAATCTCAAACTCCAAGGGTAAATAACTGGTCAATTTATCGTTAAATATAGTCAGTATTGTGTCATTGGTTCAATTATCAATCAGATTTTGGCATAAACAAAAACACCGCCCTATTGAGCGGTGTGTTATTTAAAGTCTTTGTTTATCTATGCTAATTCAGATGACTAGAACGGATACCAAAATAACTGCGGCTCTAGAATGCGTTTCGCAATGGCTAACACCACGATAAAAGCGATGACACCTAAACAAACAAAGTCGATACGTTTCAAAGGTGCATAGCTATACCAAGTGCGAGCTTTGTGTCGGCCAAAACCTCGTAACGTCATTGCGTTAGAGATCTCGTCTGCTCGGTCCAAGCTAGAGAAAATGAGCGGGCCTAGAACCTTAGCCACATTTTTGATTCGAGTAATTAGAGGCGCTTTCTTTGAGAGCTCTACACCACGAGCCTGTTGAGCATGCATGATATTGATGAAGTCTTTCTTAACTTCTGGCAAGTAACGCAGTGTTAAGCTGACCGCATAGGCGATCTTGTAGGGAACACCGATACGGTTGAGGCTCGCAGCAAACTCCGTTGGATGCGTTGTGAAGACAAAAATCAACGCTATCGGGAACATGCTCATGTATTTGAGCGTAACAGTGACTAAGTAAAACAGAGTCTCTTGGCTCAACGAGTAGTTACCCGGCAATGTCAGCAATAAGGTCTCGCTGCCGATGAGCTCAGTACCTTGCTGTGGAGCCAGTAGGTACATGAACAGAGCATTTAGGCTTAATACACTCGCCGTTCCTAATAACAAAGGCTTGTACACGCGTACAGGCACATTGGTCAGCTTTAGCAGGTATAAACCAGTCACAATAAGCAGTGCAATCAATCTTAGGTCGAACGTAGTTAAGACCACGGTTACCCAAGCTAAGAAGAGCGCAAATTTGGTGATGCCGTTAAGTGCATGAAGCGGTGATTTTGTATCAATGTAATTGATGCCGAATTTTACTTTTGATGCGTTCATTGAGCGCTTCTCTCGTAGTCGATGAAGTACTGCATAAACGCATTGGTGTCGTCGATTTTCATCATAGTCGCGAGTTCATAAATGCTGGTGGTACAAAGATTTGCACGTTCTAGAAGTGATGGTTGGCTAAATACTTCCGTCATCGCGGCATTGGCAATCAACTTGCTGTCTGCGATTACGATTGAACGTGTGGTGTACTCGAGAACGAGGTGCATGTCGTGTGAGATGATCACAACGGTAATACCCAAATCACGATTAAGCTTTTGGATGAATGCCAGCATGGATGTGTAGTTAAGGTAGTCTTGACCTGCTGTCGGCTCATCCAAGATAAGAAGCTCAGGCTCCAGCACCAAAATAGAAGCGATGGTTACTCGTTTTTTCTGACCGTAGCTCAGTGCTTCGATCGGCCAGTGGCGGAACTTACTCAGCCCACACAACTCAAGAGCATGCTCTACTTTTTCTGTGATCAGCTCTTCTGCAATGTTGCGGTTACGAAGACCAAAAGCAATCTCATCAAAAATCATATGATGCGAGATCATATGATTTGGGTTCTGCATCACGACACCGACTTTCTGGCTTCTTTCAAAGATAGAAAGCTCAGATAGGTCTTCACCATTTAGATAGGAAGAGCCTGAATCGGCATCGATCACACCCATGATGAGTTTAGTGATGGTAGATTTGCCTGAACCGTTTTTGCCTAAGATTGAAACGAACTCACCCTTACCAATCTTAAAGCTGACATCTTCGAGAGCGTTCTTTTCACCATCGTAAGAGTAAGTCAGGCCGTGGACCTCAAGCAAAGGTTGGTACTGCTTCTCGGCAACTGGAGTCGGGCGCTCTGCAAACCAAGCCTGAACCGCAGGGCGGAATCTTTTGTAATCGAGAGCTTTGAGGTTTGATAGCTTATCTTCACTGGTCAAAGGTGCTTTCGCTGCCTTCAGAGCAGATAAATAAAGTGGTTCACGAATACCGTGTGTTTCAAGCAGTTCAGAAGCTAAGATTTCATCGGGTGTCATGTCCGCGACAATTTCACCGCGCTCCATCAAGATCACTCGATCGATATCGCGATGTAGTACATCTTCAAGGCGATGCTCGATGATGACTATAGTCTTGTTGGTTTCTTTATGAAGTTGGTCGATGATTTCGATAGTCGCTTTACCCGTTTTCGGGTCAAGGCTAGCCAAAGGTTCATCAAACAACAGGATGTCAACGTCATCAACTAAGATGCCCGCTAATGACACGCGTTGTTTCTGGCCGCCGGATAAATCATGTGGCGAGCGATCAAGCATATCTGCTAAGTCGACCATTTTTGCTGTCGACTTAACCAGAGGGTACATATCAATGTTCGACACTAACTGATTTTCCAGTGCGAATGCGATGTCTTCGCCAATACTCAAACCGACAAATTGGCTATCAGTATCTTGTAATACTGTGCCAACCTGCTCGGTATAGTCGTGCATAGAAAAATCAGAAATGTTCTTACCGTTGATCTCTAGAGAGCCAGTCACCTCACCTTTGATAGCATGAGGAATCAGACCGTTAAGGCATTGACCTAGGGTAGATTTACCACTACCGCTTGGTCCAATAATGACGATTTTCTCTCCTTTCTCTATCCTTAGATTGATATTTTTTAGCGTCGGTTTATCCAGCGACTCATATCTAAAAGAGAAGTTCGAAAATGCTATAGTCATTATCGCTTATGCCTCAGTCAGGTTACGGCTTTGTTTGTTGCGTTTAGCGACTGATTTTAGGATCAGTAAGCCAACAACAGCGATCAGAACGGTGTTACCCGCAGCAATGATAGAGAGTTGAGTGAAGACTTTAGTAAACGGTTCTGCATAAAGGATGGTATCTAGGAATGCAGAGCAGCCGTAACCAACCACATTACCGGCAAGGGCAAGTACCACAAACAGCGCGAAGTCCTTCATAGGCAACTCACCTTGCTGAAGGCGGTTCTTGGTCAACATCGGGAATAAGCCGATAACCATGCCTACGATACCTGAGCCTAAAACCCAAGTTAACCACACACCCCAGCCTGCGAATAGATCCGTAACCCAGTGACCGATAAAGCCAACTAAGAAGCCAACAATTGGGCCGAACAAAACAGAAAACAGTGCTAGAACTGCCATCGCTGGTTTCAATGTCGTGTTCGCAAACACTGGGACACCAAACATAGGTAAACCACCAATGCCGTACAGTGCCGCGCCAATGGCAATAACGACCACTGTTTTAGCTGAAAAGTTCATAGATAACCTCGAATACTGAAAGATAAAGCTTAATAAAGAACGAATATTCGCCATTATTAATATGCGTCTCAATGAGAACGTTTTTTGGGCAAATATAAAAAATAAGGCGCGCATTATACAGTAGAACCCTTACATAAGGGAAGGTAAGTGTCTAGATGTCTAAAATTCCATCTGAACACCTAAATATCGTGTAAAAAGCGCAATTTTACGGTTAATCAAGCAACAAAAAAGCCAGAGCGGGTCTGGCTTTTTCATTCGTCTTAACAATGTGTTAAGCGGGTTCGTCACGTACCTTTGACCGTTTAGTGGTCTAGGTATAGATAGTTTTGCCAACTCTTCATGCGAATAAGGACCTTGCGCATGATTGAAACGTGGGTGAAGCTGTCAGAATAAACGGCAACTTCAACCGCGGTACCCATAGGTAAATGGTAGTCAGACAGGTCATCAGTGATGGTCATTTTAGCAAATACGCGTCCATTAGTACGAAGTGCATTGGTACCAATAAGTGTCCCGCGCGCTTGAATTTGACTCTCACCAATAGCTGGGATTATTTCATCAATGCGTCCTTTGAAAATCTTGCCTGGTAGTGCTCTGAATAAAAATTCAGCTTCGAAACCAGGATGCAGTCGTTGCAATGAGTTTTGTCTGAATGCTGCGATGTAGTATTTTTCTTCCGTATGGACAAATGTCATGACAGGAGCAAGAGGTAGCGGTACAGCCATTACGCCTGGACGCAGTGCTAGTTGTGTAACATATCCATCCGTTGGTGCTCTCACGACCGTTTGGTCAAGGTTGAATTGAGCCTTACGTAAGTCTGCAAGTAATCCTGCCACTGCGGTGTTCTCGCCACCAATTTCAGAATTTAGAGCGATCTGAGCTTGTTGTTGACTTGCTTCTGCTACTTTTACTGCTGCTTCCGATGCCTTATAAGCTTGTCTACGAGTATCCAATTGTTGTTCGGTAAACGCACCACTTTCAAAACCACGCTTATAACGAGAAAATTCGCGTTGCGCTTTGTCTCTTTCTGCAATCGCTTTGATTTTAGCAGCTTCAGCTTCAGCAACTTGAGATTCAAGCCCAAGTGCTCCTTGGCTTGCTTCTTTTACTTTCGCTTCGAGCTTAGCGACTTCTGCTTCAAAAGGGATAGGGTCAATTTTAAAGAGGATGTCTCCTTTCTTTAAAGGAGAATTCGCCTCAACAGGAACCTCAATGACTTTACCTCTAACGCCTGAAACAATTGGAGTCGTTGAGTAAACTTGGTTGCCAAGTTGTGTGAAAGGATGGTTGTAGTTCATTAATAGGATCAATGTTCCTACGATGACCACACCACCGAGCACTGCGGTAGGCACTGTCCATTTGTTTAGAGGGATATTGAATACTTTGAAAATCGTAATACAAAGTGCCGCGTAGGTCATTATCAGCAGTAAATCCATTACTTAGCCTCCTGATCTTGAACGTTGGTGGTCTCTTTCTCTGTGCTGTTTTGCACAGTAGCCGCTTGTTTGAGTTGGGCAATTTCGTCCTGAAGTGCGCTCACTTGGTCGATTAGAGAGTCGACACGGTGATGAATGTCGTGTTGTTCTTCTTCAAGCTTAGCGAAGCCCCAGCCACGATCTTTGCGCCACAACGTAGCCCAAATCCAAAGGAACGGCCAAATAGTGTGTAAAGTGAATAGGCTAACCCAGCCTGAGACGTGAATTGCGTCTTGGTGAGGATGATTACGTTCTTTGGCTATTTCATAAGGGATATCGTGAATAACGATGATGCCGTAAAAGATGACTAGAGCAACGAAAATGAGTAAGCCTAGTGCAAAGTAGTCTAAAAACATAACAGATCCTTGTAATGTTAGATGTTAGTTATAAATATAGTACGCTATCATCCAAGTAATTGTTATAAAAATGATTTGCTGAGTTATAAATAATGAGTGTTCACTTCTAATGTGAGCAAAACCATTGACGAATCTTATAAAATCTAATCGCGTTTGAAGAGGCTATTTCGGCTTTCTGGTTGGTATTTTAGCTGAAATGATGACAGCTACGATTCTAAATGACGTGCACAACCACAAAGGATAAACACGGATGTATATAGGTGAATTGGCGGCTATTGGTGCTGCGATTGTGTGGGCGTGTGCGACATGGATTTATGGACAGTTTGGTCATCGCTTCTCTGCGATGCAATTGAACATTGTTAAGGGTGTAGTGGCGTCAGGGATGATGTTGCTGGTGATGCCTCTTATTCCGATGCCGGAGTTTGAACTGAGTACCAACCATTTTCTGATATTGGCAATTTCAGGTGTGATTGGCATTGCGATTGGAGATAGCGCCTATTTTGCGGCGTTGAAAAGAATCGGTGCCAATAAGACGCTGTTACTGGAATCTTTAGCCCCGCCTCTTTCTGGTGTGCTGGCATTAATGTTCCTGGGCGCTGTATTGACAGTGCAAAGTTGGCTCGGTGTCGTGATTACAACACTAGCGGTGACCTTCGTTGTCTTCCAGCCATCAAAATCGGCGAGCGGTGAATCGAATAACAAAGCGCAGTGGGGTGGCATTGGTTATGGGCTTGTGGCGAGTGTCTGTCAGGCATCTGGTGTGGTTATTTCTCATTACGCGTTAGTGGCGGGTGATATCCCACCATTGTTAGGTGCTTTGATTCGCCTGACGATTGGCGTGTTTGCTGTGATGCTGATTATCCCTTTCGTTGAAAAGAAGCCGTATTCATCGATAAAAAGAGATTTATGGGAAATGACCAAGCTCGATAAACTGTGGTTATTAGGAGCAATCTTTGTCGGGACGTTTCTCGCTCTATGGCTTCAACAAGTGGCGTTGAAGAATGCTAACCCTGCGATTGCACAAACGTTGATAGCGACCAGCCCGGTCTTTATTTTGGTGATTTATGCGCTGAAAGGGGAGAAGGTGTCAAAGCAAAGTATCATAGGCACACTTGCCGCCCTTGCTGGTATTTCTCTGTTCTTTTATCAATAAGCAGTTGGCCTAAGCTACAGAGCTATATGCCACTACTCTGTACACACTTGATTACGGCCGTTGGCTTTAGCTCGGTATAGCGCTTTATCGGCACGGTAGAAGGTACGTTGAGTATTCTCTCCGTCACGATGCAAAGTGATACCAATACTCACGGTCAAACCGCGCTCCCCAAGTATCTCATGCCAACCGAATTGGAAAATGCGCTCTCGATAATTTTCAGAGTGCATTTCTGCCTTCGGAAGATCAGTGTTCTCTAGAATGACGAGGAACTCTTCTCCACCAAATCTGACACATGACGCGCCTCTAAACTTAAAGTATGAACGTAGCTCTTGAGACACACTAACAATCGCTTTATCGCCCACTAAGTGACTCAGTTCATCATTGATAGACTTGAAGTGGTCAATATCAATAACCATCAGCGCGAAAGAGGTATCGTGCAGCAGCATGTCTTTCAGTTTCACATCTAACCAGCGGCGGTTGTGCAACCCTGTTAATGGATCTGTGAATACGTCTTGTTGAAGCTGAGCCACCGCATTCTTGTGTTGTTCCGTTGTCTCTTTGAGCTCTTTGTTCTCTTGTTCAGAGAGAATGAGTTTGAGTTGTAATTCAAAACGGGACAGGCGGCGTAGTTGGCTTGCACCGAGTTCACTGATCGGGATCTGCTTCATCAGATCGGTTTCAATTCGGTAGCCTTTTTTCTCATAGCTTAGCGCTTCTTGAAAACGCCCTTGATTCATACACACATCACTCAGCGAATCGTAGAATCGTTTTGCAAGTACTGGCGACGAGTAGGCTTTCACGCGTTTGTCTGTGCTCGACAAAATCATGCTCGCGTAGTCTTGCTTGCCGGTTGCACTTAGGCAATGTGCGAGCTCTAGACGAGTCATGGTTGCAAGCCAGCTTGCTTGAGTGCTGTTGGCTGGGTATTGAACCTTAGACAGACAGCGTAGCGCTTCATGGTGTTTTTTCTTAGCGCGCAGCACCTTTGCTTGGTAAAGCAGTATTTGAGCTGTGAGCAACTTGTCACTGACCAAAATACTCAGTTCTTCGCACTCATTCAGTAAATCGCTGGCTGCTGTAATGCGATTGAGTAGAAGTAGGCTTGCTACCATATGCAGCTTGAATTTGAGGCGAAGTGAGCGACTGCTTATCGCATGGTCTATGCTGCTGATTTTTTGGTAGTAACGAAGTGCTCTGTTGTGATCGCCATAGGAATCACACAGGTTGCCCATGCCTAAAATAGCTAATACATACTCATCGATATGACCGTGTTCAACCGCGATAGTCGATGAACTGACGAATTCATTGAGTGCTGAGGTGTAATCACCAGTTTCAACTAAGCGGTCACTTAAACTGGCTTTGACTGTCAGAATATCTTCGATATCGGCAGGAAGGTGGAGCAGATCGAGTGCTCGTCTCAACTCTTCGATACTGGTTTGATTTTGTTGTAACTCGGCACGGTATTCAGAGCTAATGATATAGCAGTGCGCTTGTTCTGTTTGCGTTGTCGAAACGTGCTGACGAATGTGGTTCCAGAAGATGATCGCTTCTTCACCTGATACTGATGAAGGGTCTAAACCGGCGTCTGTGATCTTGCTTAATAGAGTTTCCATTATTCTATTACCTCAGCATCGTCTTCTTCGAGTTGTTCAAGCGTGAACGGGAACGTCAAAATATCATTGAGGCTGACGCTTGGTTTCGAACCTTTTAATCCTTTTCTATGCCATGGATAGATATCGAGCATGGTGCTGAGAGTTTGGAAGGTTTGTTCTGCGGCTTCTCCTTTCTCGGAAAGCATAAGAGCCACACGTTCAGAACTTAGCCTTGCGATGAAGTCATTCTGGTTACATAAAGCATGAGCAATCTCGGTACAGATATCTAAATAATCAGTATCGACATGATGGAACATAATGATGCTGTGGTTCGAGCGTTTAAGCTCTGTCTTGAACAGCACCAATTTTTCCCACCAAAAGGTTTCAGAGACAACATAAGAGAGGTGCTTCTCAGGGTCGTACTCGTGTTGACCGCGAATACGGTTAATCAGTTTTCGTGCTCTCTGTTCAAGCTGGCGTTTTGAACTGCGTGCTTTGTCCAAACCGACACGTGTCGTTTGCTCTTTGAGCATGCCGATAGAATATTGACGGTACTTTTTAAAGGCGACGAGCGCGGCTTGGAAGTCTTGGTTTTCTTCCGCCACCAAGGATTGTTGGTAACAGATTTGGCTCAGCAACTCGCCATTATCGAACTCGTTTGCGGATTGTTCTGCGAGCCTTAGTAATTCCGCCGCTTGTTCTGGTCTTTTTCTCAGGAGCTCCAATCGCGCTCGACTGATGTATGAGTGCGCCTTCATCCAAACTAGGTTGTGTTCGACTGCCAGATTGTGCGCTTTGGCCGTGGCACGCTCTGCGTCATCTAAGCGCTCAAGGCCAAGTAGAGCAAGGCCTCGGAAGTCCCACACCTCAGCATGCCAAGTGTTATCTTTATGGTCTTTTAATGCTTCTTCTGCACCGTCCAATACCGACAGCATTTCAACATAGTTGTTGAGTAGGTAGTAATCCCACGCGAGCAGTATTCTGGCTTTGCCCTCTAACCAACCAATGCGGCTGTTGTTAGCCACTTTAACGGCAAGTTGGTGGGTAGAACGTGCAAGTTTATATTCGTGGGTCATTCGCCAAATGTTGCCAAGGCCAATGAGACATTCAATTTGAATTTCGACTTCATCAACCAACGCGGATTGCTCTAAGGCATTGATCCAGAACTGTTGGGCGGAGTAATATTTGGCTTGCCCCCAGAACTGGAGCGCGTGTAAATGGAGGATTTCAGGGAGAAAAAGGTCGGTATCTAATCGGCTTTGGCGCTTGTAGGCTTCCTTGATGTATTTTAAACCTTTTTGGTAATCCATCAGGTTCCAGCTACATCTTGCCATTAGCATCAATGACTGGATGGCACCCTCTTCAAACAGAACTTGCTCTGATCGGACTAGGCACTGTTGGGCAATCTCTAGGATCACCGATGGCTCAGAGTCGACACGAGTTTTGAGTTTTTCTAATTCTGTTTCAAGAAGGTACTGATTTTTGTCCAAGACTTACATCCATGATTATCGAACATATTGATAACACAATCATTATAAGAGTGTAATTTGAGATAAGCACCAATTATCTTTCGTAGAGCGTCAAAGGAACATCGATCTTTTCTAATTATGGGGGTTACCTCATGTTGTCGCTTTAAAATCAATGAGTTCCCGAATAATTACCTAGAGGCTTTGTTGCTATGAAAGTAGTTGCTTTAGAGTTAATGGCAGCTCCGCTACGCCTAAGCGTTGTGCTGCCGTGAGCCCTTGCTTATCTTGGTAGCACAGATTGTGCCAAGCTCTAAATATGTCGAGCAATGGAAGAATGCCCCCAGGACGAAGCTTACGTCTGGGCTCATTAATAAAGCTATCAAATAACAACTGAAAGCGCTGTTGATAGAACTTAGTTTGTTGAATTGAGGCTGTGTTAAACCACTGTTTTGGTTCTGGATTGTTACCGGTTAGGTAGCAGATACCTTTCTGGTTATCACCCTGATTGGCAATAGCCCAGCGATCTCGCCACCAACTCATGTGAACGATGTCGATCTTTTCAAAACTTTGGTCGTCTTGCCAGCCTGAATCTTCTTCGACATACATGAGGTCAATATTTTGACTCTGAATGCGCGGCAAACATACACTTAAAGCGGCAGATCTTAGTAATGGATCTTGTGGCATATAGATGGCGACATGCTTGTCTTCGTTACACATATCCAACACATGTAAGAAGTGAGCATAAGAGGTATAAGGCGGTCGAATGAGAGCGCCTTTTGAAGGGTAACTAAATGTGGTGAGGTTACCCATAGGGTCCTCAACGTTACCTCTCGCAAGAATCACTTGGTACTGCTGTTCAATGCGCTCTTTTAGTTTGTCAGAGGGCTGAGGCAGTTCGAGATTTGCTTCTGAAGAGTGCTCTTTGGATACAAATCGTGCCACATCATCATAAGGGTTATGGTCGACGTTTCCTGATGGTTCTTCATTTTGAGAGTAGTTAACGTGTTGGCAAAGTATATAGCCAGAATGCGCCTCGCCCGTCGCTATCCACACCACACCGTTGTTACTTTGTGGTTGCAGACGCTGGTAGTGAGATGCGAACTCGTAATCTTTCGCATGGTTAACCCATCGTGCATCGATCATCGCTAATTTACGACGACAACGGCTCGCGATATGGTCAACATGATCATAGAAAGTCTTTGGGTTGACCTCTAATTTTCGGCAGATTTCACGTACGGAATAGCCCATGAACAGTAAGCCCATGAGGTTTTCTTGAAATTGAAGTTTTTTATTGGATCCAGACCATTTATCAACGAAGGTTGATTGGCAGTCTTTGCATCGATAACGCTGCCTGTCGCCACTATAGCCGAAGGCATGATAAAGATGTTTGTGGGTATGAACCGATAAGCCGAAGTTATCGCAATCATCATTACGACAAGCAGGGAGCCCATCGCTGTGAAGTTGTCTTAGGCGATGAAGTTCGCTTAACACTTCACGATTGTTAAGTAAGGGGGGGAAAGCTCCACATTCACGACAAACCATCGCTGGACGCTTAGGGTTCGCGTGTTGCAAAACATACCGTTTTGCATCGCTCAAGCCAAAGTTGTCACACGCCAATGTTTTACAAAAGTTGAGTTGCAAACCATCCGCATCTTTTGGCAGCTTGTCGTTAGACACGATCTCCCCCTCGGGATTATTTGAGCAGCCAAGCGAGCTTGGCTGCGGGGTAACGCTTTTCAATGTATCTTTTATCAAGTCGTTAGATGTTGATTGCTGTCTCTAGAGCAACTTTCATCATGTCGTTGAAAGACTTTTGACGCTCTTCAGAGCTTAGTTTCTCGCCACGGATGATGTGGTCAGATACTGTTAGGATAGTCAATGCTTTAGCACCAAGGTCTGCAGCAACACCGTAGATACCAGCTGCTTCCATATCAACACCTAGGATGCCTAGTTTTTCCATTTTTTCGAAAAGGTCAGCTTCTGGAGTGTAGAAAAGGTCAGCAGAGAATACGTTACCAACTTTAACTGGAACTTCTTGTGCACGTGCTTGGTTTACTGCTTCTTCTAGAAGGCCGAAATCAGCGATAGCCGCGAAGTCGTGGTTGTTGAAACGAATACGGTTTACTTTTGAGTCAGTAGAAGCACCCATACCGATAACAACGTCCATTAGTTTAACGTCGTCACGTACTGCGCCACAGCTACCTACACGAATAACATTTTTCACACCGTACTCAGCGATAAGCTCGTGTACGTAGATGCAGCATGATGGGATACCCATACCGTGGCCCATTACAGAAACTTTCTTACCTTTGTAAGTGCCTGTGTAGCCAAACATGTTGCGAACGTCACAAACTTGCTTCACGTCATCAAGGAATGTTTCTGCAATGTATTTTGCGCGAAGCGGGTCGCCCGGCATAAGTACTGTTTCTGCGAAATCACCAGCTTGAGCATTAATATGAGGTGTAGCCATGGTCGTTCTCCAAAGTTTAAACGGTAATTATAGGAACAGGATTTAATCAATTACCGATTCTGTTGAATTGAATTCGTTTTGTTGAGGCAATATTAGCGAGTTAGAACGTGGCTCCATGAGACTTTAGTCACAAAATAGGTCTGTCATTATAGTTTTATTAATATTGATAACCAAATATGTTGAAAGCGTAAAGGCAATCGATTTTGTATGGGTAAATTGCAAGCCAATGAGAGGAAAAGGCCCACATATAAACTTGTTGCCTATCAGTTTCGAGACAACAATACGTTGTAGAGACGTTTGATCAGCGATAATCTAAACTTTGATAAAAGACAAACCAAGGATTTGTATGTCGTATTGCGCTAACTCGACGCCTTTGCAGTCAATGAAAACCCGACTACACAGGGCAGCATCGCTTGTTGTAAGAACTACTTTGCTTGCCAGTGGAATAGCTTCATCGTGGGTGTCTGCTGCAACCTTTGAATTGCCACCAACAGAAAGCCGTATTGTTGGCAGAATACAGCAGCATGAAGTGGTGGCGGGCGAAACCTTGGCCATCATTGCCAAGCAATACGATATTGGTTTCCTCTCTTTAATGGCAGCCAACAAAGGAGTGGATCCTTTTCTTCCCGCGGAAGGTTATGTGTTGAGCATTCCAAGTCGTCTGATTCTGCCTGATACCCCAAGAAAGGGGATTGTTATCAACCTTGCTGAGTTGAGGTTGTACTACTTTGAGCCCGATAAAAATCAAGTACATGTTTTTCCTGTCGGCATCGGTCGAGTGGGACGCGATACCCCCGAGATG
This sequence comes from Vibrio sp. AIC-3, assembly GCF_013114515.1. Lineage (NCBI taxonomy): Bacteria > Pseudomonadati > Pseudomonadota > Gammaproteobacteria > Vibrionales > Vibrionaceae > Vibrio > Vibrio sp. AIC-3. Next base: position 32,444 of record NZ_VTXG01000036.1, read on the forward strand.
ATCACCAAGATAAGTCAAAAAAGACCGAATCCAACATGGACGCCACCAAATTCAATCCGCAAAGAGTATCTTGAAAAGGGCATTGAATTACCGAGAGTGGTTCCTGCCGGACCGGAAAACCCATTGGGTGAGTACGCTTTGAGGCTTGCTTATGGCGCTGGTGACTACTTGATCCATGGTACTAATAAAGACTTCGGAATAGGTTTACGAGTTAGCTCTGGTTGTATCCGAATGGAACCTAAGGATATTGAATGGCTGTTTGAGCAAGTGAACCGTGGCGAACAGGTCACCATTATCAATGAGCCAATCAAAGTGTCACTAGAGCCAGATAGAAGTGTGTTTGTCGAAGCGCACGAACCATTAACTCGAAGTGATGGTTCAAAGAAATCATTACAGATCCCTGTGGAATTAAAATGGTGGCTTGAAGACGCAGAACTGCCTAATTCAAAAGCGAAGGCGGTTATCTTTGCTCAAAACGGCGTGCCTGTAGAGATAGCACCACCTGTGATTGAGTTTTAATTCGATTGCCTCTTCTGTAACAAGGGGCGGTTTCCCTTTCTCTACTCGAATTAGTCCCTTCTACTCAAGTTAGTATCGCCCAAAAAAAGCACCACATCCGTTAAGAGGTGGTGCTGTCCATATACTGCTTTTGCGACTTATTTAAACTACAGCTTAATCGCACTTAGATCTCAAACTACTTAGTGTACGACTCAGCGATGTTGTCGATACGTTCGTTAGCACGATCCGCTTCTTCTTTTGCTGCCATAGCGGCTGCTTCTGCTTCTTGTGCCTTCATTTCTGCGGCTGCTTTGTCACTCTTAAGTGCTTCAACTTCGCTAGTAAGTTGAGCCACTTGGTTAGTTAGTTGATCCATTTCTGACACTGCAGCTTCTTCTGGCTCTGAAGAACAACCGGCTAAAATGAAAACTGAGGCTGCAGCTGCGATTAACGTCTTATTCATAAGAACTCCTTGCTTATTTATCATCAAAAGATGCGCTATACATTCTTTATCATATAGTCGCTTCATTAATGATTGTAGCGACTAATTTTTTAACTGCAAAAACAATAAATAAAGAAATTGCTAAATTTTTGAGGTAATTAGCTGAGTATCACGTTGTGTCTCATTTATGAGATGAAGGATTTAGAGACGACTTGAAGGTGTTTTTGGAGAGCTATCCCTTTGCTAGCAATGCATACGTTGTTCTAGCTAAAGATAGATAAAGGGATAAATTTACTGTGATCTCTATCCTTATAAAGTACTTTCGCGGTATCATGTCACGTTAAATTAATTTTATTCAATACCATCATGACTGGAGAGTCCTTTGCACTTTAAAGATTTAGGCTTAGATAACCGCTTACTGAAGAACTTAAAACATTACGACTTCAAGAAGGCGACAGAGATCCAATCAAAAGCGATCCCTGTTGCTATTGCTGGTAAGGATCTATTGGCTTCATCAAAAACGGGATCAGGAAAAACATTGGCGTTTGTGTTGCCAATGATACATAAAGCATTAAAAACAAAAGCGTTTTCTGCTAAAGATCCTCGTGGTGTAATTTTGGCTCCTACTCGTGAGCTAGCGAAGCAAGTTTACGGCGAACTGCGTAGCATGCTTGGTGGTCTGTCTTATGAAGCGGCGCTTATCTTAGGTGGTGAGAACTTTAACGACCAAGTTAAAGCACTGCGTAAGTACCCTCGTTTTATCGTTGCGACTCCAGGCCGTCTTGCTGACCACCTAGAACATCGTTCATTGTTCCTAGATGGTGTTGAAACGCTAATCCTTGATGAAGCGGACCGTATGCTTGATCTGGGTTTCGCTCCAGAACTTCGTCGCATTGCCAATGCAGCTAAACACCGTCGTCGTCAAACGTTGATGTTCTCTGCAACGTTAGATCACGCTGAAGTAAATGGCATTGCAAATGAAATGCTAGACGCACCTAAGCGTATCTCTGTTGGTGTTTCTAACGAGCAACACTTAGATATCACACAGAAATTCTACTTATGTGATCACCTAGATCACAAAGAAGCGATTTTAGACCGTGTACTGGAAGAAGCTGAATACCGTCAGGTAATGATCTTCACAGCAACACGCGCTGATACTGACCGTTTAACAGATAAGTTGAACGAGAAGAAGCTTAAAGCGGTAGCACTGAGTGGTAACCTAAACCAAACGCAACGTAATGCTATTATGAGCCAGTTCGAGCGTGCGGTTTACAAGATCTTGGTAACTACCGATGTTGCTTCACGTGGTATTGATATTCCAAACGTGAGCCACGTTATCAACTTTGATATGCCTAAGCATACGGAAGAGTACGTGCACCGTGTAGGTCGTACTGGCCGTGCGGGTAACAAAGGCGATGCGATTTCTTTGGTTGGTCCAAAAGACTGGGACAGCTTCAAGCGTGTTGAACTTTACCTTCAACAAGATTTGACCTTCTCTGTACTTGAAGGCCTAAAAGGTAAATTCAAAGGCATTAAGCCACGTAAACCTGCGTTTGCTAAAGGCGGTCCTGCTAAGAAGAAGACCAACACTCAAGCGAAGAAAACGCCGAAGAAACCAGTTAAGCGCGATAAGAGCTTCCACCAAAATGTGGCCGTGGGTGATACCGTGTTTATCCCTAAGAAGAAAGTCGCACCAAAAGTGGACGACGAGTAATCACCAGCCAGTTTTAAAGCGTTTGCTAGTAAAACTGACATAAATAAAAACCGCCAATATTAGGCGGTTTTTTTGTATCTCGACCTTGGCTCAGCCATTACTTTTCGATATTTAGTTAGAAATTGAACGTCGAGAACGAATACGCCAAGATGTGGTCGGCAATGTATTTATGAGTAGCTGTAGTTGGGTGTGTCACGCCCCAAAATACATAACTGTCTGAACCATAGGTGGCACAGTCATTGGTTAAGCTGTGGCTTCGCAAGTAGTCCGCGGCTGAGCTTCGATTGATATTAAGACAAGCATCACTCGCGTTTCGAAAGCCATGTTGTTCTGGGTTATCGGTAATGCTGGCGAACAACGCACTTGCATCGAACAACACCACGTTTTTCCCCATACCTTGGTAATACTCGGCTTGAGCTTTGATGAACTGGTTGAATTCTAAGATCTTGCCACGAACTTTTATTATCTCTTGTTCGGTAGAGTATTTGAATTGAGGGGCTTTGGTTGCATCGGGTAAGGTGAACAGCAGGATATTGTTCGCACCAGATTCTGTTAAGCGGATCAGCGCGCTGCTAAAGTCAGCCTTTACATCGGCGACTTCTCGGTTGTAATTCATGAAGTCATTGAGGCCAAACTCTAAAGTAAACAGTGAGTTTTCCGGACGATAGTTTTTGGCGACTTTCATGTAGGTCAGATAAGAGGTGACTTGATCATAAACACCAGTCAATGCCACGTATTGGTTGGTACCTGCGGCGCCACCCACAGCCCAGTTATACAGAGGGACATCTTTCGCTTTTGCTAAATACTCCGTCCAGACTAAACCATTCGAAAAGTGCCCTAAAAACCACGAATCTGCGTTCGGAAAAACCCATTGTGAGCCATTAAATAGATTACCAGTGTCGGACAGGCTATCACCAAAGGTGACAATACGATTGATGCTACTGGCTTGAAAAGCGTTGTCGTTGGTCCAGATTGAGTGGTTGTAAGAGAAGCGATTATCTGCGGCAAAGTAGGTGATGTCAGCGGCGTCATGTTGGATGTCGAGCGTCTGTTCGCAACGTTGTTTAATTTCCGATTGCGGGGCATCGCTGTAGAACATGTTTTTGAATGAAACGGAAGACCACCAATATCCGTTGATCGTGTAGTAATCACCATTCTCTTTCTTTGCCCACTTCCAGTCGGTGGTTGGGGAGTCATGAGAGGCATCGGTTCGATACCAACATCTAACATATGAATAGGTCTCTGAGCCTTGTGCACTGAGTACTTGTGCAGATGTAATCGATTCAGGTGTTGGTATTGAGTCTTCAGCGGCATAAGCGCCAAAAGGCAGGGCTAACGTGAGTATTAAAGCCGTATTTTTCATCACTGTATTCTCTTTTATATTTAGATGAGCCAAACAGAAACGCTGTTGCTTGATAAGTGGATAAGTAAATAACTGGTACGACCTATATCTAAAATCAATAATTAGCGTCAATACATTCAGGGTTGTGGTGTGTCGTTAATGGAATAAGCATCAAGTTATCAACGAGTTTTGGTTGAAAAATACCTGTTTCCAAACGGTTATTTGTCGAATAATTTTGGTTTATTGAGAATGTTGAATTGATATTTGAGTCGGGATATTGAAAGAACAATCTCATCAACCTTAGTTAAATGTTAATTTAATCAATTGCTTATGTTTTTTTCCTGATTTTGTTTGCCTGATGTTCATCGCACCTGTTTAATTCAAGTTCGCCATCACAAATATGAAGTCGTTACTTTCTGTTTTATAAAATCATCATCTACGGTTCTTTTACTCATCAGAGGTCTAATCTGTTTAAGGAAAGAGCATTGAAAAAGATATTAATTTGGACGATAGCCTGCCTATCCAGTTTTGGCGTATATGCCGGAACGAGCGCATCAGCATTAGAAGCCAGGGGATACACTGAAACGAAATACCCCATTATGTTGGTACATGGTCTGTTTGGTTTCGATACATTAGCGGGCGTTGACTATTTCTATGGCCTACCTGAATCCCTAACCAAAGATGGCGCGAACGTATATGTCGCTCAGGTCTCTGCAACCAACAGTTCAGAGGTCCGTGGTGAACAGTTACTCAGCCAAGTTGAAACGCTGTTAGCTGCAACAGGAGCAAGTAAGGTGAATCTGGTTGGTCATAGCCACGGTGGGCCTACGGCTCGTTATGTTGCGTCAGTTCGACCTGATCTTGTTGCTTCAGTGACCAGTATTGGCGGTGTGCATAAAGGTTCTAAGGTCGCTGATCTCGTTCGAGGGAACGTATCTGAAGGCTCTGTTACAGAAGGTATCGCGGTTAAATTAGCAGGTGGATTAACGACACTGATTAACCTTTTATCTGGTGGAACGGATCTCGACCAAGATGGCCTCGCTTCTCTTGAAGCATTGACCACAGAAGGCTCGCTAGCCTTCAACCAGTTTTACCCTGAGGGCGTTCCGACGTCTGAGTGTGGCGATGGTGAGTGGCAAGCAAGTAACGGCGTTTATTACTATTCATGGACAGGGTCTTCCACTTTTACCAACCTTCTTGATCCTACCGACGGAGCGATGACAATCCTAGGCTTAGCCTTCAACGAACCTAATGATGGCTTAGTAGGAGCATGCAGCGCGCATTTGGGCAAAGTGATTGGTGATGATTACAAAATGAACCACCTAGATGAGATTAATGGGTTATTGGGAATTCACCACTTGTTTGAGACAGATCCTGTAACTCTATATCGTCAGCATGCCAATCGATTGAAGTTGGCTGGCTTGTAGTCTGCAAAGCCGTTTAACAAGAAAACAAGGGAAGTATGATGAAAAAGACCGCCATTTTGTCGATAACCACGATAGCCCTGATGAGCACAGCGGCGGTCTTTTTATATCTAAATAATCAAGATACACATACTGACGACGAACAACGCGTCTCCTCATTGAAAGTCACCTCTCAGCAAGATACCGACATCGATAACGCATCAGCAAAAGACATGATGGAATATTTCGTGTCAGGTAATGCAGAATTAACCCTTGAAGATATTCGAGACAACGTGGCGAAACACCACGAACAAGCATCAACAACCGTGGTTGATGAAGCACTGTTTGCCAAATATCTTGAGTATAAGTCGGCACTGACATCGTTGGACGTGCAGTTCGGTACCACATCCATTTCCGCTGATGATCTACGTGCACTCAATCAAGCGCTCCTTGACCTCCAAGCTCAGTTTTTCAGTGAGAGCGAGATAAGTATTCTGTTTACGCACGACAACAGAATGAGAGAAATCGCCTTAGAAAAGTTACTTCTGAAACAGGAGGGATTAGAGGATGAAGAATACCAACAAAGACTCGAATCCTATCTATCTGAGCAACCTGATTATGTTCAGTCGAGTCACCAGAATCAGGTGTTACTCCAACAGCTCTCTAGCTCTGAAGGTCTCGATGAACAGGGTAAATACTTAAAGAGAAGCGAACTTGTCGGTGAAGAAGCAACCCAGAGACTTGAAGCACTTGATAAACAAAGAGCGGCCTTTGAAGACTCGTTAGAGGTCTACTTCGCAGAACGAAATGATGTCTTGAAAGATTCATTCCTATCAAAAACCGAACAACAAGAGAAGATTGCGCAACTTAGGACTGAACATTTCCTACCAGAACAGCTTAGAAGGGTAGAAGCGATTGAAAGAATTCGAGCGGCTGAATCTCGTCAGTAGTGTCTAAAAGCGAAAAACCAGCCATGATGGCTGGCTTTTTGTTTATCGGCGAGTTCTAAAGAGCATACAGCCTGAATCTGTTTGCCTTGAACTTCGTACCTTGAAGCCTATACCTTAAAGTAATCCAACTGCTGCTTCTGTTGTTCTGCTAGGTTAGAAAGCTCGTGGCTTGCTGCAGCGGCTTGAGTAATGCCGGTAACGTTTTGGCTTACTAGGCTGTAGATGTTTGAGATGTTACGGTTGATGTCTGAGGTTACTTGGCTTTGCTCTTCGGCGGCAGAGGCAACCTGAGTGTTAATCTCAGTCATGTCCGTTACCGAGTTAGCAATGCCTGAAAGCGCCGCGCTTACTTCACCTGCAAGAGTTTGGTTGTGTTCCAGCATAGATAATGAGCTGCTCATGCTTTCATTCGCGTTACCGGATTGAACCTGCAAACCTTCTATGATGGTTTGGATCTCTTTGGTTGAATCTTGTGTACGTGCCGCTAGCATTCGAACTTCATCAGCAACCACTGCGAAACCACGACCGCTTTCACCTGCACGAGCGGCTTCGATTGCTGCGTTAAGCGCCAGCAGGTTAGTTTGTTCAGAGATACTTTGAATTACCTCAATCACTTTACCAATCTGTTCAGAGTGCTCTTTTAGCGTGCCCACAACATTTGCGGCTTCGCTTAGCTGAATCGCCATCTGTTCGTTAGCTTTGTTGCTTTCATTAAACAAGCTCATGCTGTGTGTCGCCATTTCGTCAGCTTGCTTAGACGCTGAGTCGGCTTGTACTGCGTTCTCATTAACGTGTGCTGCTGTGCTTTCCAATTGGTTCACAGCAGAAGCAACTTGCTCCACCTCTTGCTTCTCTTGGTCTGAGTTAACGCTGGACTGTGTCATTACAGCCGCTAGCTCTGTCGACGCAGAAGCCACTTCGATACTGATTCGAGACAGCGAGCTTACCGTGTCACGCAGCTGTTCAACAGACTGGTTTACGTCTTGCGCTAGGCGTGAGATTTCGTTGTCGCCATACTCTTCTGCTTTAACTAACAAGTTACCTTTTGCTACTTCCCGCATCGTTTCTTGAATGTTGCTGATCGGCTTAACAATGATACCAGCCAGCGTCCAACTGATAATTAGAGCTACAGATAGGATCACCAACAGTGCAATGGTCGCAGTAGTCAGCGTGCTAGCGTGTTGCTGGCCGTTGATGTCGACCTCTTGAGTGGCAAGCAAGTTCAGCTTTTTAGACAGAGTATTGATCGCTTGCACCATTTCATTACCCGCGTGTCGGTATTGGTCGATTGCGATCTGGTAGCGGTTTTCAAAATCTGAAGAGAGTGATGTATCGCCGTGTTTCGCTCTTAATAGAGGAAGCATGGTGGTGCGAGAAAAGTCGACATAGTGATTCATCGCTTTGTTCATCGCGGCCACTTCATCTTGCATGCCTGGCACTGTGTCTAATGAATTCAGTAGGCGAGTATTCTGATCGCGTTTTTGGTTTAGTGTTTCAACCAATGTTTTTACGTCATCAGCATTGAATAGACTGTAAATCGCTTTGATGCGCATGCCATAGCTGTTGTCGACGATTTCGCTAAGTTCTTCTTTATGTAAGATTAACTGGTCGGTTGCTACTGACACATCTTTGAATGCACTTTCTAGTTTTTCACCACCGATAATGACACCGGCTAAAAGTAAGACAACGGAAAATAGTACGGGTATAAGAATTTGTATTTTGATTGATAAGCCACTGAGAAGTTGGCGCATGTAATGTCCTTCTTTGAATAAAATAAAAAGATGAGAATTATTATTATTAGAATTAGTTGGCGATTCTAACTAATGAGACTGACAATTCAATCAGTAAAGGCTTTGATTTCGTTATATGCGATAGGTATTTGATATAGATGGTTGTTTATTGTTCTAAATGGCGATAAAGGTGGATCTTTTTATCCATCGTGTTAGGGCTAATTGATTGATAAATAGAGAAATATATTGGTTAGTATTCGATATAAATAGGGAAGGAAATCTAGCTTTTTGGTGCTCAAACGATGGTGAGACCTGCATTCACTAACTGCATCTGATGGGGGCGCGACTATCAATTCATCGAGTAGGAGAGAAATTAGCCATTAATTTGTAGTTGTCATATAGGCTTCAATTAAGTGAAACACAACTGTCACATTCAGATTCTAAAGTAGGCCTCGTTCAAGCAAAACATTACGGCAATAACGCCACTAAAGGAAATTTGTGATGAAAAAGACAGTTATCGGTGCAATCGCACTACTAGGCGCTCTAACAGTGAATACAGCTTCAGCTAAAGAAACTATCTCTGTAGTTGGCTCTAACAGTGCTTCTCCACTGGTTGAAGTTTTTGCAGAAACCTACATGAATAAAGGCGAACCAGTGTTCATCGAAATTCAAGCACCAGGTTCTTCTGCAGGCATCAAAGCAGCAAAAAATGGAAGTGCTGACCTTGGTATCTCTTCTCGTGACCTAAAAGAAGAAGAGAAAACAGCTGACCTGAAAGAGCTAGTTATCGCTCGTGACGGTATCGCAGTTGTTGTTAACCCGAACAACGAAGTATCTGCTCTTACTGCTGAGCAAATCACTTCAATCTACAAAGGCGACATCACTAACTGGAAAGATGTTGGCGGTGCTGACAAGCCAATCGTAGCAATCACTCGTGATACTGCATCAGGTACACGTGGTGCATTCGAAGACATCATGAAGCTTAAGAAGAAGATTGGCGATAAGAAAGTATCGGCTATCTCTCAACGTGCACAAGTTGCAAACGGTAACGGCGCACTTAAAGTTTCTGTAGCAAGCAACCCATACGCTATCGGCTTTATCTCTCTAGGTACAGTTGACGAATCTGTTCAAGCTCTAACTATCGACGGCGCTGCTGCGACTGTAGACAACGTTAAGAACGGTTCTTACAAAGTTGCTCGTCCATTCCTAGTTCTTTACAAAGCAGGCGCTCCAACAGCTGAAACTCAACAATTCCTAGATTGGATGGTTGCAGATGAAGCTCAAGCTATCGCTGGTAAGAAAGGCTACATCACAGTTAACTAATCTTAACTGACTCAATCTTAATTATTGCTCAGCCTGCTTTAGGCTGAGCCTTTTCTTTCAACTTTGTTTATTTCGAGCTCTTATTGAGCCACAAAGTTTGAGATTTTATATATGACCATCGCAAATAGTGAAAAGCTTATGAATACTGAAGCGACTCAAATCAACAAGCCAAGTCTACGTGCTAAGAAGCGCATCGACTGGAGAGAAAGAATCTTCCACGGCTTGTTCTTATCGAGTGCTGTAATCGGCATCGTATCACTAGCCGTTATCGCTTACTTTATCGTTGCAGAGAGTATCCCTGCATTCCAAGAGGCCGGTGTTTCTGGCATCGTTCTGGGTGTTGACTGGTTACCTCCAGCTCTATTCGGTGTTGCAACCATGATTGTTGCATCGATTGTTTCGACACTTGGAGCTGTAGTTGTTGGTGTGCCAGTTGGTGTATTAACCGCTATTTTTATTGCTGAGATTGCTCCAAAGCGTCTTGCAGATATTATTCGACCAGCAGTTGAGCTTCTAGCGGGTATCCCGTCGGTAGTTTACGGCTTCTTCGGTCTAGTAATTATCGTTCCAATGATTCAAAACGTTTTCCAAGTACCAGCGGGTAACACTATCCTGGCGGGTATCATTGTTCTGGGTATCATGATTCTTCCTACCGTTATCACGGTTTCTGAAACTTCGATTCGTGCGGTACCTCGTACATACAAAGAAGGTTCACTTGCACTGGGTGCTTCGAAAATCTACACGATTTTTAAGCTACTCGTTCCTGCTGCACGTTCAGGCATTATGACTGGTGTGATTTTGGGTATCGGCCGCGCACTTGGCGAAACGATGGCAATCATCATGGTTATGGGTAACGCGCCAGCAATGCCAGAAGGCATTTTGGACTCTGCTCGTACGCTAACAGCAAACATTGCAATTGAAATGTCTTACGCAAGTGGCGTTCACGCTAACGCACTGTACGCAACAGGTGTTGTACTTCTAGTGTTCATCATGATGTTAAATGGTGCTCTACTTTATCTTAACCGTGAAAAAGCGAAGTAGGCGAGGATAAGTAATATGGATCGCGTAAAACTAAAACAAGCACGTCAAACCAAAGATAACATCCTAAAAGGTTTTATCTGGGCAGCTGCAGCTGTAACCGTTGGTTTCTTATTCTGGATTATTTGGTACATCCTATCGAACGGTCTGCAATACGTAGATTGGAACTTCATCACTGACGATTACACTCGTACTGGTGAAGAACGTGGTATTTTCCCAATGATCATTGCCACGATCTACATGGTAATCGCATCGATTGCGGTAGCCGCGCCACTGGGCATCATGACGGCGATATACTTAACTGAATATGCGAAAGTAGGTAGCCGATTGGTGAAAGTGATTCGATTCTGTACTGAGTCGTTAGCTGGTATCCCATCGATCATCTTTGGTCTGTTCGGTATGACCTTCTTTGTTTCGATTCTTGGTCTTGGCTTCTCGATTCTGTCGGGTGCACTAACGCTAAGTATCCTGATTCTTCCTGTAATCATTCGTACTACAGAAGAAGCATTGATGGCAGTGCCACAAACTTACCGCGAAGGCTCATACGGCCTTGGCGCTTCAAAAATCTACACTATCTGGCGTTTGATCTTACCAAGCGCAATGCCAGGTATCTTAACTTCGGTCATTCTTAGTATTGGTCGTGTAATTGGCGAATCAGCACCTGTATTTTTAACAGCAGGTATGGTGGCACGTGTTCCTGAGTCGGTATTCGATTCTGGCCGTACACTAACGGTTCACCTATATAAGCTGACAACAGAGCTATTTACTATCGATGAGTGGAACCAAGCCTACGGCACGGCGACAGTCCTAATCGTACTGGTTCTCTTGATCAACATGGTTACAAAACTGATTGCCAGACGCTTCAACACGGCAACTTACTAAGCTCATTAGCTGGCTCATAAATAAAGCGAGCCCCCGTGATAAAGAAAGCATCAAGTTAGACACGAATTTAAGAATTTAGAGATTACGAACATGAATAAATTTGATATTGAGAACCTAGATCTGTTTTACGGCGACAACCAAGCGCTTAAATCTATCAACCTGCCAATTCCAACTCGCCAGGTTACTGCTCTGATTGGCCCGTCTGGCTGTGGTAAATCAACACTATTGCGTTGTTTGAACCGCATGAATGACCTAATTGAAGGCGTTACGATTAAGGGTAAGCTGGATATGGATGGCACTGACATCTACGGTAATATCGATGTCGCTGACCTACGTATCCGCGTAGGCATGGTATTCCAAAAGCCAAACCCGTTCCCAATGAGCATCTACGAGAACGTGGCATACGGCCTACGTGCTCAAGGTATCAAAGACAAAAAACACATCGATGAAGTGGTTGAGCGCTCGCTACGCAGTGCTGCACTGTGGGATGAAGTAAAAGACCGTCTTAAAGCGCATGCATTTGGTCTGTCTGGTGGTCAACAACAGCGTCTATGTATCGCACGTACCATTGCAATGGAACCAGATGTAATCCTGATGGATGAACCAACATCGGCTCTAGACCCAATCGCGACACACAAGATTGAAGAATTGATGGAAGATCTGAAGAAAGACTTCACTATCGTTATCGTAACGCACTCAATGCAGCAAGCGCGTCGTATCTCAGACCGCACGGCTTTCTTCCTAATGGGAGAGCTTGTAGAGCATAACGAAACCAGCGTTATCTTCAGTGAACCAAAAGATGATCGTACTAAAGGTTACGTAAACGGTGACTTCGGTTAATCGACGATTTACGTGTGGTATTTAAGCGATTAGATACCTTTACACACTAACTGAAACGCAGGTTAGATAATCGAATAGAACAACAGAATTATCACTATAACTATAAGCGATGGAAGTTTTGCCCCACTATAGGTGGGGCTTTTTTATGGTGCGCCGAGCATGGCGTTGATCTAGGAGGTGAAAGTCCTCTACGGGCTCAGTCGAGCGAGAACTGTTAGCCTATGCAAGGGTGTTCACCGTGAGGTGAAAT
>NZ_VTXG01000037.1:0-39220 GCF_013114515.1 Vibrio sp. AIC-3
GCATGAAAACGGTAGTTTGTGTATGATTTTTGTTTGGCGACTAAACCATATCACTTACTACCGTTTTTGTTTTTAGTTCCCGCTAATCCGCGATGAACCTTTTTATTTACTTAGCGTTTTATGTAGCTAAGCTTAGACTTTCTTGAAGATGATAGAGGTGTTGATTCCACCAAAAGCAAAGTTGTTGCTCATCAAGTATTCAACATCCAATTCGCGACCTGAGCCCGTGATGTAATCGAGCTTGCCGCACTGTTCATCGACATTCTTAAGGTTTAGGGTTGGGCTGAACCAACCGCTGTGCATCATCTCAAGGCTGAGCCAAGCTTCAATCGCACCACATGCGCCAAGCGTATGGCCAAAGTAACTCTTAAGAGAACTAATAGGTACTTCGCCAAAGATATTCGCTGTCGCGTTACTTTCGGCGATGTCACCTTTTTCAGTCGCAGTGCCATGCGCCGAGACATAGCCAATCTTTTCAGCTGGAAGTTGTGCGTCTCTCAATGCTTTTTCCATACAGATTTGCATGGTTTCCATTTGAGGTTGGGTCACGTGGGCGGCATCGCAGTTGCTAGCGAAACCAATGATTTCGGCATAGATTTTTGCGCCGCGAGCAACCGCATGTTCGTATTCTTCAAGGATAAGGGTTCCAGCGCCTTCGCCGATAACTAAGCCATCACGCTCGCTGTCGTATGGGCTAGGGGATTTCTTGGGTGTATCGTTTTTTAAACTGGTAGCGAAAAGGGTATCGAAAACGGCAGACTCAGTTGGGCATAGCTCTTCACCACCGCCAGCAACCATTACGGTTTGGTAGCCATGTTTGATCGCTTCATAGGCGTAACCAATGGCTTGGCTCCCTGAAGTACATGCACTGCTGGTGGGAATCACGCGGCCACGCAGTCCAAAGAACAGACCTACGTTAACTGCTGCAGTGTGCGGCATCATCTGTACGTAAGTGGTTGCTGTGATTGCTCGTGTAGACTTCTCATTGAGCATCACACCAAACGCACCAACCGCATCGGTACTGCCGGTTGAAGAGCCGTAAGCGATACCAGTCTCACCATTGGTCAATACATCGTGACCAATTAAGCCGGCTTGCTCTAATGCATTCTCAGTAGCAACCGTTGCTAGACGTGATACTCGGCCCATGCCACGAACTTGCTTACGCTTGTAGTGTTTAGGCAGTTGGAAGTCATCAATAGGCGCTGCAAGCTTAGTGTTGAGACCATCATATTGCTCGAAGCTTGGCATATATTGAGTCGCATTTTCACAGGCCTTTAGTTTTGGCTCTATCTGTTGCCAGTCGTTACCAAAAGCAGTAACACCAGACATTCCAGTTACAACAACGCGGCGGGTCATACTAAGCCTCCATTTACTGAAATCACTTGGCGAGTTACGTAGCCTGCAATATCCGACATTAGGTAGCTCACTAGGCCTGCCACTTCTTCCGGCTCACCCATTCGGCGCAGTGGTACTTGAGGAAGCGCGTGATCTTTCACGTGCTCGTCAACCATACCTGTGTCAATTAAGCCAGGAGCGACACAGTTTACCGTGATCTTGCGTTTTGCGAGCTCTAGAGCAAGAGACTTAGTTGCGCCAATCACCCCCGCTTTTGCCGCTGCATAGTTAGTTTGCCCACGGTTACCCATAATGCCTGATACAGATGCTAGAGTGACGATACGGCCACCTTTACGCTTTTGAACCATAGGCATAACACAAGGGTGAAGTACGTTGTAGAAGCTGTCTAGGTTGGTGTGGATCACGCCATCCCACTCTTCTTCTGTCATCGCAGGGAATGCAGTGTCACGAGTAATGCCCGCGTTGTTCACTACACCATAGTAAGCACCATGTTCAGCGATATCAGACTCAAGCTTTTCGCGACACTCGCTTCGTTTGCTGATATCAAATTGAATAAGACGTCCAGCGCCACCCAGTTCGGTGATCGACTTTAGCGTCTCTTCAGCACCTTGCTTGTCACCCATGTAATGAACGGCGATTTCAAACCCGTCTTTCGCGAGTTGAATAGCGATCGCTTTACCAATACCTTTACTGGCACCAGTGACTAAAACCTGACGGCTCATGATGGGCTCCTAGTTTTCATTTCTTGTAATTTTTGTTCGGTCGGCACGTAGACGTTGAGTTGGCATTGAGCCACTAACTCACCTCGGTCTTCGACTCTTGCGGTAAACACAGCCATACCGCTGTCTTCCATCATCTGTTCGGCGTAGATATCAAGGGTCTGACCTTGAGTAAACTCATCACACAGTGATTTATAGCGACGAGAGCCGAGTAAGAATCCGATTGGGGGCGTGGTGCCGTTTTTAAGTGCGTGATATCCAGACCATGCCGCTACAGACTGCGCCATAAACTCGATTCCAACATATGCTGGTACCGTTTGAGATTCGGCGTCAAAGAACAGATTATGGTCACCAATATCGACCTGACAGTGGATCGACAACGCCTCTACGCTGATAGCACGATCGATTAATATCATCGGATCATCGTGAGGGAGAAGTTGGTCTACAGAAGGGATATCAGTCATTTACTACACCAAAAATCAGGCTAATGTTGTTGCCACCAAAAGCAAACGAGTTGCTTAAGATGTTCTTTGCTTTAAGTTTCTGTGAACAGTTTACCAAATCAATCTCAATATCTTCAGCTTTATCCTGACATTTTTGTAAGGGAAGCGGTAAGTCATATTTCAAAATATGCCACGCAATTGCAGCCTCAATCGCACTTGCTGCGCCTAGAGTATGCCCGGTCAGCGGTTTGGTAGAACTGACGGGAACCTTGTTTGCAAAAATACGATGAATGGCTTTACTTTCCATCGAGTCATTGAGTGGCGTTGCTGTACCATGTGCATTGATATAACCAATGTCTTCTGCGTTTAACTGTGCAGAATGTAACGCTTTTTTCATTGCTTGTTCAGCACCATTGCCTTCAGGGTGAGGCGCTGAAATGTGGTGTGCATCAGAGCTGTCCCCACAGCCCAATAAGGCAATGTTTGACGTGTCTTGTGCTGCATTAACACCGGCTAACTTTGTTTTGCTGAGCAACATAAATGCCGCTGCTTCTCCTATGTTGATACCTTCTCGGGTTGCACTAAATGGCTTACAATGTGTTGTTGAGAGTGCTTCAAGACCGTGGAAACCATTGAGTGTCAGCTTACACAATGTATCCACACCACCGACTAACACGGCATCAGCCATACCTGAATCTAATAAGCGCTGGGCGGTCAGAAATACGCGGCCACTGGATGAGCAAGCCGTAGATATGACGTAGTTTGGCCCCGTTAATGCGCAATACTGGCTAACGAACTCAGAAGTGTCACCAAGCTCTTGTTTTGAGTAATGGTAATCTTCTGGAAACTCACCGTTTGTCAGTTTTTGTTTGAAGGCCGCTTCACCATCGGAGATACCAGAGGTGCTGGTGCCTATAACAACAGCAATACGGTCTGCGCCAAACTGTGCCTTGGCAAGTTCAATAGAATCTTTGATTTGGTTGAGAACTGACAACGCCAGCTGATTGTTGCGAGTGGCATACTTCACGAGGGTGGATGGAACCTCTGGTAGCTCACCTGCGATTTTGCCAACGACAGTGTGTTTGCCGTCGTTCAGCATATCGCTCACTTCAACCATGTTTGGTTCACATTCGCCTTTTAGGCAGCTATGAATGTCAGTAATACTTGAGCCTAGCGCTGAGTGGAAACCACAGTCTTGGATGTAAATAGGCATAGTGTTCAACTCTTACTTGGATTGTCGACAATCGTTGAGTTCAACGTTTGTACGGTGATGTTGTAGCCCAGGGTCAAATGTTTGAAAACAATGTCGCCTGCCGTTTTGTGTGTACCAGGATCTGTTTGGTAATCAATTTGAATGATTGCCTGTTGGTTTTCATCAAATACGGTTCTTGTTTTGTCGGTATCGACTAGGTGCCAACCTATGCTTTGTAAAGGCTGAGCCCATGCTTCAGCCGGCCATAAGGTAAGCATTAAATTAAATAGCACCTGTTCAGGTTGTGGCAAAGTTGCGCCAAGCCCAGACAAAACCTGCGTATCAATTACTTGATTCTGGTATTGCAGCGATAGAATGCGAGTACCCCAAGAGGAGAACCCCGCCAAAACCACTTTACCTGGTGTGACTTCGACTTGAACCGGAAGCTGCTGTGTATCATTTTCCCACGTAGCGCTAATCAACTGACTGGCTGTTAATGAGTATCCCAGTTCAGCTGGCAGTGGTAGTGCTAGATCGGTGTCTTGATCGATAGACACGCTCGCACCACTTGGCTGCTGAGAAACCATCGAGCAGGCACTCATTAGAATGCCCACTAGTATGGCGAAGGTTACCTTTAATGTCTGGATCATCTAAAAGCCTCTCGAGTAATTGGTCCTTCTACGTTTTTACTACTGTTGATCGCGAGTGGAGAAAGCAGCCAAGCGACAAAGATCCCTGTCAGAACCGTCACCCCGAAGCTATGAATAGCATGAGTCTGGCTCAGCGACAGTAAGCCGAATGAAAGTAGTGTTGTGAGACCTGACAAGGTGATCGCTAATAAGGTGCTCAGCGATTTCTTTTGCTCAGCAAAGAACAGGGTGTAGTCTATGCCAATCCCTAAAATCAGAATCAAACCAAGCAGGTTAAATAGGTTCAGTGTCGAGCCTAAAATGCCCGTGACCGCCAAACCTGCTACGCCTGCAATCAATGAAGGCAACAGCATTAACAGGCTTTGCTTCACACCATAGCGCCAGCCTAACAGCATGCCAATAGCTGCCAATGCTATCAATAACAGCTCGGTAATCTTGACGCGGTACTCAGCAAAAAGAGAGGAGATTTCATCCGCTTTATTGAGGTGTTTCACACCTTGCTTCTGAGCAAAATCTGACTCCAACCACTGTGAGAACAGCTCAGCATCAGTGACGTCTTTTATCAAAATGACCGACGCTGCTTGCCCGTCGATAGGTTTTAACCAAAGTGGTCGAACAGGCTCTGAGACTGGAGACTCCAAAAATCCAGATACCGTGATTGGTTCGAATTTTGGTAGTTCTGGAAACGTAGACCAACCGAGAGAGCTTTGTAATATATGGCTTTGTTGACTATAGAGTTGTTCAACCAACTGATAGTTATCATGCTGTTCTTGTTTACTTAACAAGTGTTGATTGATGCTGCGATACCCGGAGATACCTTGGCTATTGACCAGCGAATCTAAGCTTGTGGTGATTTCTGTCAATTTTTTGAGTAGCTTTTGGTCGCTCTGAGCTGTGACCAAAAGCATATTTTGACCACTGCCTAACCCTGATATCT
Organism: Vibrio sp. AIC-3; assembly: GCF_013114515.1. Classification (NCBI taxonomy): domain Bacteria; kingdom Pseudomonadati; phylum Pseudomonadota; class Gammaproteobacteria; order Vibrionales; family Vibrionaceae; genus Vibrio; species Vibrio sp. AIC-3. The sequence goes on from NZ_VTXG01000037.1 coordinate 5,298, forward strand.
CAGTAATGGCTTGCTCTTGTTGTTTGAGTTGTTCGGGCATAGCCTGAAGCTGGCGAATATCGTCGTCGTAACGAATTTGACTGAGTGACATCAAGCTAACGACAGTCACTGTTAACGGTAAGCCAATTCTAAATTTTTGGTTGCTCCAAAGGCTTAACCAAGTATGCCAAAGTTTCGACAGGGGAAGAGGGCGCTCTTGGCCTGGTTTTACCGCTAAAACGGGGTACCAGCACACCACACTGGCGTAAGCTGCGATCAGTCCAATCGACGAAAACAGAGCCAGTTGCTGCAAGCCTGGGAATGGCGCAACCAGTAGCCCTAAGTATCCGATTAAGCTGGTGATTAAACCTAGAGTGATGGCAATGAAAATATGCTTTAGGCCTTTATCGCTCTGCCAGTGGCTTCCTGCGGCCAAACGGTCAGTGAGATAGTGAAAAGAGTAATCGATGGATACGCCAATCAAGCTAGCGCCAAACACCAAGCTGAATAGATGCACCTTACCAAAGATAGCGACAGTGCTTGCCAGTGCAACCAATAATCCTGTACTGATTGAGAGTAAAGATAAGGCAAGTGGTAGCGCACTACGAAATGTCAGCCACACCAATAAAATAACGCCTGCCAATGAGCCCAAACCAATGGTACTGATTTCTGATTTCGCGCTTTCGGTACCGTAATTGGCGTAGAACACCACACCAGTATGCTGCACCTTGACGCCAAATTGTTTTTCGACCTCGCGCTCAATTGAATCAAGATCTGGAAGTTGTTCTTGAATCGCCAAGCTATAAGGTGAGTCCGCCAGAGTAGCCGTGACTAAAATATGAGTTTGCTCATTCGACTGGGCCGTGAGATAGCCCTCTTTCAGAACAAAGTTACTTGATTGGACGCCAATAGCACTGATGTAGTCGCGAAATAACAAGAATGGGTCGAGAGATAACTCTGCTGCAGTGACGCCTGAGAATGGATTGTACAGAGACTGAATGACATATTGAGCTCGCGAATCAGGCGAGTGTGTCAGCGTCTCTTTTTGTTGTTGGGTCAGCAGTTGAGATCGGTGACGAAAATAGAAATCGCTCCACTGGCTTTGAGTGCTGGCGTTGATTTTACCTTGAACTTGCTTAAACAGAGTTGGCTGACTTGAAAAAGTTCTTTGGTTGAGAGCTTTTTCAAAAGCGTCGGTCGCAACCATGGTTTGTTCGATATCGGGAGCGCTTATGATAAATACCACTTGCTCGCTCATCGAGCTGGATATCTGCTGAAAGGCTTGCTCTACCATTGGGTCTTGCTGGTTTTCGGGCAGTAACTTTAGAATGTTGCTTTCAATCGGTACCGACGAAGAAAAAGCGAATTGTTTGGTCAACAACCCGCTAAACAGCATTACAACAACAAGCCAAACAAGGGCAAGACTAGAGTTGGAATTGTTTCGCTTCAGCATCTGATAATACTTCCGGTAGATGGCTTAACTGACTGAATTCGATCACTGTGCTATCTCCACGAATCTCTTTCAACTCAATACGTTCAATATCGCTGTTGCCTTGCAGCGTGATAGCCTCAAACACCGCATTCATCGGTGCATTTTTGGGCTTTAGAGTCAGTGTCCATGCTTGTACATTTTCATCAGAGCTGGTGTTAGTTGCGGGCTCAAAATTGAGTGCGAACTGTTCCTGAAGTTTTTGCGTGTCCCCATGAAACACTGACAAGAAGATATGGCTGAAATAAAACGCCATTGGATTTTCTTTGTCGGTGATGATTTTTGCGGGTTGATCGGCAAACCTTTGGCTCAGTTTGTTATCGGTGAGCACTAAGTTCACGGGAAACGGAGTGGTTTGTGTCCAGAGTAAGCCACTTGATTTGTCTAACAGAAATGTACCTTGTGACGTTAAAGGCTGGGCGAACATCTCCATATTGCGTGTTTGAGTGAACTCACCACGCACAATACTATTTTCGCTGAGCACCGTCTGCAGCTCTGAAATAGAATTGACAGCAGCAGAGTTTTCTTTGGCGCTTACAAGGCCGCTTGCCATCATCGCAGTAAGTCCAATTAGCGCGATATTGATGTATTTGCGACTGCGTTTAAACAGATTCATGGTTCACCTGCTGTGGGTTAGAGGTTTGTGTTTGATGTTCAGTTGCTAGAGGTAAGCAACCAAATTGGTGCCAGTGTTCGACTTTGTCAGTAAACACTTTGGGTGAGGCAAAGCACATCTCTTGTTCTTCGATGGTGACGGCAACCTGCATGGTGTGAGCACGTGTCATTCGAGCACCGGTTAGAGCATCATGAATTTCATAATCGACGCGCAGGCGATTTTCCCACTCGGTGAGTTTCGCCGTTACCTTAATCTTGTGATTAAACGGTATCGCCTTAATGTATTTCACGCGGGTATCGATGATAGGCCACATGTAGCCAGAATCCTTCATCTCATGGTAGTTGTACTCAATCTTATCCATCATGATGCGCCTAACTTCTTCAAAGAATCGGAAGTAGTTGCCGTGATAGATCACGCCCATTGGGTCGGCATCTTGGAATGAGGTGATAAGCGTCACCTCAGATTGTAATGGGTGAAGGATTTCAGACATAAATCGCTCTCAACAATATTGCGTAAAGGGTTGGCTACTTTATGAGTAAAGTGACCAGTGCTGACTTTGAATACGAGCAATGAAGTGGCGTAGATCGCCTTCAAGTGGTCGATCTTCTACGATAAATTCAAACTCCTTAAGCACTTCGTCGCGAATGTGCTTGAGGTTCTCACTCATGTGGTGCTCATCAAGCTCATTGTGGCGCTTACGAAGTTCGAGTGCTTGTGTCCCCGCCAGTAGTGACGCTGCTGCCACTTGTTCGGTTAGCTCTAGAACGCGTAAACAGTCACGAGCTGCGATGGTGCCCATACTCACTTTATCTTGGTTGTGACACTCAGTTGAGCGAGAGAACACACTTGCTGGCATGGTGTGTTTCAATGCTTCTGCTGTCCAAGCTGAAACGCCAATCTGTACTGCTTTAAAGCCGTGGTTGATTGGCTTACGTTCGCCTTCAGCACCCGTTAGGTTGAATGGCAAACCGTTGTTGAACTTGTAGTCCATCAGCTGAGCCATTTGACGGTCAAGCAGATCAGCAAGGTTCGCAACTGCAGTTTTTAACGTATCCATCGCCATTGCAATGTGTCCACCGTAGAAGTGTCCACCGTGCAGTACGCGCTCATTATCACCATCGATAATTGGGTTGTCGTTGGCACTGTTTAGCTCGTTCTCGATCATTTGGCGTAGCCAAGGCAGAGAGTCTTGAACCACGCCGATAACATGTGGAGCACAGCGCAGAGAGTAACGATCTTGGAGGCGATCACTGTTACGTGGCGGGCGATCCGCTTGCAGATCATCACGCAGCCATGCAGCAACTTGTTGTTGACCAGGATGAGGTTTGACTGCAAACAGCGCTTCATCGAAATGGAAGTCATTGCCGTGCATACCGACTGATACCATAGCGGTGATCTTAGTTGATAGCTGAGCTAGATATTCCGCACGCTTGTAAGCGATACAAGCTAATGCCGTCATTACAGACGTACCATTCATCAACGCCAAGCCTTCTTTTGGCTTAAGTTTGATAGGGCTAATTCCTAACTCTTTGTAGACGTCACTGGTTGGGCGCACTTCACCTTTGTAGATTACATCACGCTCACCAATCAGTGCTGCGGCTAAGTAAGACAGAGGTGTTAAGTCGCCACTGGCACCCACCGATCCTTCTTGAGGAATGCGTGGTGAGATGTCTTGGTTGATTAGGGTAACGATCTGGTTGAGTAGATCGTGAGTCACACCAGAGACACCTTGTGATAACGAACACAGGCGCGTTGCTAATACTGCACGAGCTTGTTCGTGAGACAATATTTCACCTAAACCACAGCCGTGAAAACGTGTTAAATGCAGTGGTAGCTCGTCAACTAGGTTTGGCGGAATCGCAACCGTACATGAGTCACCGTAACCCGTCGTTACACCGTAAATCACACCTTCTTCTTTCAATAGGCGTTCTAAGAAAGCGACACCACGGTCGATCTTAGATGTGAATGCTTCACTTGTGTTCATCGAGGCTTTTGCGCCTTGTGAGATAGCGACAACATCCTCAATCGTGAGGCGCTCGGCACCAAAGGTGATGCTATTTGGATTCTTTTTCGTCATGGTGCTTGCTCAATGTCCAAAAATTAAAAAAGTTGTACCACTGAAGCGGTGCTTGCAGTGTGTAGTGCTGAAGTCGATTTGCGTATTTTTTAACGACTTGCTGTAAAGATTGTTCGCGAGTCTTTCTTGGTAGCTCGATCTTGTTGCTAAAATGCTCGAAATAGACATTAAAATGCGGCTTAGATTGTGAGTCGTCACGTAACCCAAACAGCAAAAATACGGGTGCTTTGAGAACCGAGGCTAACATAAATGGACCTTGAGGGAATGGAGCTTCCTTACCTAAGAACTCAGCCCATACTGAGCGGCTCTCTTTGCTGGTGGAAGTTCGATCGCCAACAATCACGATCCATTCGCCTTGCTCTAGTTTCTGTTGTAACAAGATAGCGGTATCAGGCCCCATCGATGTCACCTGAATCAGATTTAAATCAGACTGCGGGTTAACCGCTTTCATCACGGAATTAAAACGTTCGGCGTGTTCTGTAAAAACCAGGGCGTTGATTTTGATGTTCGAGTGTCTGCGACCTAAAGCTCGGCACAGCTCAATATTGCCAAGGTGAGATCCAAGGATTAGCACACCTTGCTTATTTGCCACCATGCTCTCGAACTGGTCTTGGCCATGAATAGTCAGGTTATCTGCCGAGAAATCACCTTTCCATGCCGCGAGCTTGTCGAGCATCGTATGGCCAAATGAAAGCAGATGGTTGTAACTGGTTAGTTCTCCGGGGAGCTCAATATTTTGCTGTTCCGCATAGGCTTTTAATTGGAATAGATATTGTTCGGAAGCGTTTCGCGCACGCTGGCCCGTCAAGTGGTAGTAACGCATCACACCACGCAGAATGAGGTTGAACACACCGCGACCTAACAAGGTATAAATGGCTAATAACAGCTTAATGCCTAATACTGTGCCGCGTTCTTGAGTGCGGGACCAGTGTGGTTGTTCAGAAGCTTGCGGCTCTGAATCAGTCGATAAATTTGGGTTATTATCAGCTGAATCGGATTTGAAATGGCGAGCAATCAGTTTTGGTGCTCTTGGCAGCATGCTGAAGAATAGACGTGTATGCATCCAACTGATTTTGACGTTATCCCACAACGCATCGAAATGAGAGATGCCGTTCTCAGGATAGATAACGCGCGTTTCAACGAAGTCTATGTCGCAACCTTCCCAATACAGGCGAACCAAAATCTCGATATCGAAGTCCATTCTCGAACCAACATCGTACTTATTCAACACAGTTTGAGTTTGGTTGATAGGATACGCTCTAAAGCCACACATGCTGTCTTTAATTGATAAAGAAAGGGTTTCTATCCATACCCAGATATGTGTCGCGTAGCGCCCATAGAGCCTTGCTTTGGGTACGCTGTCGTCGTAGATAGGCTGGCCTGATATCAGACGTTGTGGCTTAGCTTGTGAGGCCTCAATCAATGTTGGCAAGGCTTCCAGGTCGTGTTGCCCATCAGCATCTATCTGAATAGCGTGGCTAAAGCCTAGTTGCTGCGCTTTTTTGATTCCGGCTTTTACTGCGCCGCCTTTACCTTGGTTCTGTTCAAGCGTCACCAAGGTTACGTTTGAATTCTCTGCTAGGGGAGACAGAAACTGTTTTGTTGTGAGTTCACTGCCATCGTCAACGATGATGATCGGTAACTCAAAATGATGAAGTGACGACACCACAGCCGGCATGGTTGCGCCATGGTTAAAGCACGGGATAAGGAAGCAAGCCTTGTAGCTGCTTTCTTTTGTGTGGTGTTGAGAAGTAGCCTCGACGGGAGCGCTATTCACTTTTTTCTCCCAGCTTCATTTTGCCTGAAGAGTGGGTCTGTTCACCGTTGTTTGATGTGTAACTAAAGCTCAGCTTGTCTTTGTCAGCATCCCATTTGAGTGATAGCTGGATTGTAGCGTCAGGCAGGATAGGCTCTTGGAACTTAATGACTTCCATTCCTTTAAAGAAACCAGGAACGCCTAACTCTTGGACTGCGTAGTGAAGTGCCCAATCAATTTGCGTGACGCCAGGTAGAATAGGGAAGCTCTTGAAGTGCCCATTAAAGTCGGTGATATCTCCGCTAACATGAAGTGTCAGGGTCGATTCATTTTCTACCGTGTCTACAGCAATGATGTTTGGTTTTCTTTTATCCATAGGGCGTGCTTAGAATCCTTGGGCAAATATTGGTTCTTTGACAAAAATATAAAAAGATAATCTCAGTGTAAAATACGATCAGCGGTTTCTATGATTTTATTAGCTGTTCTATGTGAGATGTTAATCGCTTACCTTGGCTGTTGAGGGGGATCTCATTGACAACACGGTATTTTCTCGGGATTGCGATTGGCTCTAACCACTTTCTGAGTTCTGTACGCAGCATCAACCAGAATTTACCTTTGCTCATGGTCGATAGAGCGGCTTGGCCTTCATCTGATAATACCAAAACAGAGGCTAATATTAATCGCTCAGGCTCCTCAAATGGAATAACCACGCACTCACTTATCCAAGGCAGTTGCTCCAGTCGCTTTTCCACTTCAACCAGTGATACTCGCTTTTCTTCTATCTTGATCACTCGGTCCGTTCGGCCCTTCAATATGAATTGATTCTCCGAGACCATCTCGCACTCATCAGAGGTTTGATACCAGTTATTCTTATCGATGTACGGCGACAATAACTTAATGCAATTCTCACTGTTGAGACTAGCCTCAATACAGGCAAAAAGCTGCCAAGGCGTTTGAGCGCTCTCTTGCTGACGAAATGCGATGCCACCGGTTTCTGTGCTACCAAAGACTTCAATCGGTAAATGACCAAGCAGATCTCGTGACTGGTGAGCCGACTCGGTAGGCAATGGACCACCCGAAGAGAAGATTCCTGCAAGTTGTACCTTGTTGGTCTCATGCTTTAATCGTTTAAGTAGCGCTGGGCTGCTGATCAGTACACAGTTTTTATTGGCATGAGACAGAATTTGTTCTGGGTACTCAAGGTTGTTTCGAGCAAATGGCACACCAGAACAGAGCGGCCATAAGATTCTAAACAGCAGGCCATAGATGTGTTGGTGGGAAACGGTGCTTTGGATTCGGTTTCCCTTGAGTAAAGCATCCCAGTTCTTGTGTAACTGAGCCGTTTCAATATCTAGGTGTTCTAACGTTTTATCTATCGCTTTTGGCGTGCCACTTGAACCTGAAGTGAACAGAGTTAATAGGACTGTTGCCAAATCAATGGTCGTAAGAGCATCGGTTAGAGGCTTTTGTAGTTCGGTGCTTGAGTCCAATAAGGTTTGGATATTGCGAACGTCACTCACCTCAACTTCGCCAATCGAGCCATCAACTAGCAGGCAATCAAACTGTTCACTTAACTCAGCAAGTGCACAAGGTTGGTAGTTACCCGGTAAGATGATGTGTTTGTTAGCTGCTGCACACGCCAAAAATGCTATCAAAAATAGGTAGCTATCTTGGGTACAAATCGCAACTCGTTGAAAAGGGGATGAAGATAAAAGGTGCACGAGTTGAGATAAGTCGTCGTTAAAGGCTTGCCACGTAATCTCACTATTGTCGTCAAAGCAGACAATAGATTCAGGGGCTCTGTTCTGGCTGAGAAGTTCAGACAACGAGGTGTAAGATACGGTTTGGGTCATAACAATTTAACTCTGACGAATGCGTTGTCTCACTATCCATTCCCCGGCAAAGAGCACCCCTGCAAACAGATAGCTGAGTAAGCCATTGTAGAGGGTCCATACTTCTAGCGGTTGGAAGCAGGTGTAAAAAGCAATAGAGCCGTTGATAACGAAGAACAAGCACCAGACTTTGGTGACTTTTCTGGTGTAATCAATGCCACTTTGTGGAAGATCAGGCTCTTGAAGGCGAGCAAGACGTTCGATAATCGTTTGTGGTTGCCATAGGCTTGAAGCAAAAACAGCCAGCATACAAACATTAACGATAACGGGATAATAGGTTAGCCAGCCATGCTGCTTAAAGGCTAAGCCTAAAGCCAGCAGAACAATACCAGCACTTCCACTGATCCAAGCTAGGTGTTTTAGCTCTTTGATTTTTGCCTGGCCGCCGGTAAAAATGCGAACAGCAAAGATAACGGCCAACACGATACCCACGGTTTGCAGGCCAAACTTGTTGAGTCCAAAGTAAACCGCTATTGGATATGTGAAAAGTATGATTGCCGACAGCAAAGTCAGCAGAGGACGCATTATGCGTCCTTCAATAGTTCAACCACAGACTCTACAACGTCATTAACGGTGCGTACTGCTTTGAACTCTTCAGGCTTGATCTTTTTACCTGTTACGTTCTGTAGGTGAACGACCAAATCAACCGCATCAATGCTGTCTAGGTCTAGATCAAGATAAAGATGAGCTTCTGGTGTGATATCCTCAGCATCAAGCTCGAACAGCTCAATCAGCGCATCTTTAACCTGGTTGTATACTTCTTGTTGGTTAGCTTGTGTCATAAAGATCTGTCTAGTTATTCGTTTGAGATGAGATGTAATTCGCTAGGTTTGCAACCGATGCAAAATGCTCGCGAGTGTTTGAATCATCAGCATCAATTACGATGTTGTACTTCTTCTTGATAGCAAGGCCAAGTTCTAGTGCATCAATAGAATCTAGTCCTAGTCCATCACCAAACAGTGGAGCTTCCGTTTCAATCTCATCAATGCTCATGTCTTCAAGATTTAATGCGTCGATGATCAGTTGTTTCAGTTCGTTGTGTAATGTTTCCACTTTGGCCTACTTAATGCTTTGTCTAAATGCTGCTTTAAGGGGGCGATTCTACATTATATGAGGTATTTTCGAAATGCCGATATCGCCTGTTATGTTATTGATACGCTAAATGTTTTCTTCGGAAGGGAAAATTGTTTGTGCAAGATGATGATTAAGGCGTCTTGCTGCCGAAGTTAAATTATTTGAGCCTTCAATAAATGGTGCGACTTCTATTTTACCTTTCACCGCGACATGAAAAAAGGGCTTCGTCACAGGAACTTGATACCATTTTTTCTCTTTCGTTAAGAATGTCGGAGAAACCGTAATATGAATCACCCGTAAATCGGTTTGTGTTCGGGTGGCAATTTGTGCCGCACCACGCTGTAAGGATGGTTCAATTCCGGGCGTTGTGCGAGTGCCTTCGGGAAAAACAAGTAGCACATTCCCGCGCGAAAAGCGCTCTTCACAGCGTTCTAAAAGATCGTCGGGAGCCTGATTGGGTATGTAGCCCGCGGCTTTGACGATCCTTTTCATAAATGGGTTTTCCCAAATGGCTGCTTTAACGAGGCAATCACATTGAGGAAGTTGCGAGGCGATCAGTACATAGTCAATCAAACTTGGGTGATTGGCGACGATGATACAGTTGCGATCTTCTCGCAGTAGTTCCGCACCATCAATTCGATAATCTATTGCGCCTGTGAATTTCATGATCTGGCAGAAGGCATTGAATGAGAAGCGAATCAATCGTTGAGCTCTGAGCTCTCTTTTAATGGTGTTGGAAGTCGTTAGCGCGATAGTGGGTAAGATTAAGAAGCTTAATACTAAGCCACCTAGACCAAAGATGGTAAAGCACAGCCCTGTCGCGAATACTCGCCAATATTGGTCGATTTTGCTCATGATTGTGGACCTGTCTCGGTGTTATTTACCCAAGACCAAGTTTGGTGCTTGCCAGCAATAGCCCACTTATTTGCGCCCAATAAGATATGTTGGAGCGTTTGTAGCCCTTGTGGTAACACGGAAGGTGCTTGGTTGGCTTCTACTGTTCTAGTAATAGAATATTCACTGCCAACGCTGAGCACTAAGCCCAGAGCATAATCCGTATAGTCTTGTGTTTCGTATTCTTGGTAAAGCTCAGGCAAAGGCTGGTCGAAGTCAATGACGAGTACACGATGTGACGGGTACTGATGTAGGTAAAGATAAGCTTCGATCAGAGCGTTGTGGAAAGTATCTTGGCCGGCCGCAATAGAGGTCAGAGGGATTGGTGCTTTCGCTGCGATGGTAGTTAACCCTGCAGCTGTATTATGCACGGACTGTGAAAACGCCATTGGCGAGGCATCATCACCTTCCAATATCGACTGGATCAAGGTTGCGGTTCGGTGCAGTTCACCATGTCGACTGGCAAAAACCAGATAATCAATCGAGTTGTCTTTTAAGAGTGTCAATGCAGTTTGAACGGCCAATTTACTTTGTAGGCTCATTCGGCGGCGCATCATCGGTGGGATCGCTTTAAATTCAGTTGAGCCATCTTGTGGCCAATCTAAATTAGTGCTCCACGCTTGCCATTGGGCAACAGAATTGAGACCAGCCGAATTTGCAGACCATTTCTCAATATTAAACGACATTAATTGGGATTGATTTGACATAGAGTATTGATTTGCTTTGAGTCTAACTAAATACTATGCGCGCTTATAAATAAACACAGATAAGGAATTTAAATGAAATTACTAAAAATAGCAGTTTCAATGTTATTCATATTCGTTCTTGCAGGATGTGGACGCGTCCAACCTGTAATGAATGTTGAGGATACTCCAGTTGCACTGAATCTTCAAAGTAAACAGGTTAAATCAGCTATTTCTGAATCTGCTGAAAATCGAGGCTGGTTGGTTTCAGAAATAAAGCCTGGTTTGATCCGCGCTGAATTGTATGTTCGTTCGCACCACGCTGTGGTTGAAATTCCTTATAGTGATAAGTTTTACTCTATTCTTTACGTTGAATCAGAGAATTTGAAGTACGACGATGGTGAAATACACCGTAATTACAACCGTTGGGTTAATAACTTAAACGTTGATATTAAACGTAAGCTTGCGCAAATGGCAGCTGAGTAACTCTCTATTATTTAAAGTTAGGTTTTTCGTGTCGGAATATAAATTAGATCCATTCAACGCATTAGAAGCAAAAACAGAAGCGCAGAAATTGTCTTTCGCTCCGATTGTTTTTCATACTGCTCGTACACTTCGTGATTTAGGCATTTTGAAAGCGTTAGATGACGCGGGCAACGAGGGTTTACCAGCAGAGTCTATCTCTGAATCGACCGGTGTCTCTGAGTACGGCGTGAAAGTCCTGCTCGATATGGCGTTAAGTGCTCATATTGTGACTTGGGAAAAGCCTAACTACAAAATGGCTAACCTTGGTTTCTACCTTCTGCATGATGGTATGACTAACGCAAACATGGATTTCACAGCCGATGTTTGTTATGCCGCGATGATGCATCTAACAGAAGCGATTGAAGAAGGCACACCTGCAGGCTTGAAAGAGTTGGGTGATTGGGAAACCATTTACCAAGGCTTGTCTCAATTGCCAGAAAAAGCAAAAGAGAGTTGGTTCAAGTTTGATCACTTCTATTCGGATCGCTCGTTCCCTGTGTTACTTGAAAAAGTCTTCAGCAAGAAACCTAAGTCGCTGGTGGATATCGGCGGCAACACGGGTAAGTGGGCGATGCAATGCTGCAACCATGATGCGGACGTTGAGGTGACGATTGTTGATTTGCCACAGCAGCTAGAAATGGCAATGGCAAACGCGGCAAAGCATGGTCATCAAGAGCGAGTCACGCCATTCCCAGCGAATATGCTCGATAAACAGCAAACTCTGCCAACGGGCGCGGATGTTTGGTGGATGAGTCAGTTCCTTGATTGTTTCTCGCCAATGGAGATTCTGAGCATATTAAAGCGCGTTCGCTCTCATATGTCAGAAGATGCGACTGTCTATATCCTTGAACTGTTTTGGGATTCACAGAAATACGATGCGGCTTCTTATAGCTTAAACGCGACGTCTCTCTACTTTACCTGCTTGGCCAATGGCAACAGTCGTTTTTACCGCAGTGAAGATTTCTTAGAGATTGTTGAAGAAGCGGGCTTTGAAGTGGTAACGCGTACCGACGATATCGGTCTTGGTCACACGCTTCTAGAATTGAAAGCTGGCGCGCAATAAAAATAACAAACATGGCTTAAATGATGAAAAAACTATCAACTCAAGTGGTGATCATCGGAGCTGGGCCATCAGGGTCTATTGCTGCGTCTTTACTTCATAAAAAAGGCATCGATGTTCGAGTGATTGAAAAGAGCGTATTCCCTCGCTTTTCTATTGGTGAAAGCCTATTACCAGCTTGTATGGAAATGATTGAACAGGCTGGGATGACTGACGCAGTGATCAACGCTAACTTCCAATACAAAGATGGCGCTGCCTTTCGCAAAAATGGTGTTTATACGGCGTTCAATTTTGAAGACAAGTTCTCTTCTGGCCCTGGAACCACGTTTCAGGTTCAGCGAGGTGCCTTTGATAAGGTTTTGGCAGATACGGCTGAGGCGCAGGGTGTCTGCATTGATTACCAACATGAGTTAATGGGCATTAATTTCACCGACGACAGCACCATTTTAGATGTACAAGTGCTGGGTGGAGAGCGTTATCAGATAGAAGCTCAATACGTTCTGGATGGCAGTGGTTTTGGTCGAGTGCTACCAAAAATGCTTAACTTAGAAGAGCCGTCATCGCTTCCTCCACGCAAAGCTATTTTTACGCACATTAACGATCATATTGCAGAGGTGGATACCGATCTTGAATATGACCGAAATAAAATTCTTATCTCTGTGCATCCAACCAACCCTGATGTTTGGTATTGGTTGATCCCGTTTAGTAACGGTGTCTCTTCGTTTGGTGTGGTAGGAGAGCCTAAGTTCTTTGAGTCCTATCCAGAAGACAAGATTGCTGCAATTAAACAGCTGGCAGCGGAAGAGCCGGGCTTGGCTGAGATACTGGCAAGCGCCGAGTATCCAAACCCTGCGGGTGAAATTGGTGGCTATTCTGCCAATGTAAAACATTTGGCGACGGATAAGTACGCGTTGCTTGGCAATGCCGGCGAGTTCCTTGACCCGGTGTTCTCGTCAGGCGTGACGATTGCGATGAAGTCGGCACAGTTTGCGGTTGAGTGTGTCGAAAAGCAACTTAACGGTGAGAAGGTAGATTGGGAACGCGATTATGCCGCTCCTTTGATGGTTGGTGTAAACACCTTTAGAACGTATGTTGAGGGGTGGTACTCAGGTACTTTGCAGGATGTGATTTTCTATCAAGATCCAAATCCAAAGATTAAGCAGATGGTGTGCTCAATTCTGGCGGGCTACGCATGGGATCAAACCAACCCTTATGTGAAAGAGTCTAAACGCCGACTCACAACATTGGCAGAGATATGCCGAAGCTAGGTGGTCTATTTAGTGTGTGGACAACATGCTAAAGCGCCAAGATGCCTAGCCTAAAAATAAAAACAGCCGCAATGTGCGGCTGTTTTTGTATGTGAACAATACAGTTAATACCTAATTGCATTTTAGGCTACTTCAGATCGATACTGTTTAGTCGACCCATAAAGATCAGCAGATCAATCACATCTTTGTGGGCATCAAGCAGGGCGCGTTTGGTTTGGCTATAAGCGGCAAGTCTGCCGTGCTTTCTAATGGAGCAAACCTTAGTTTTGTATTTGTAGTCGCCGTTTTCTGAGAATACACGCCACTTAGCGATGTAGCATTCGTCGCGGTGTTCAGGATCACTCTGAGTTGGATTTGGTTTGAATACAATTTTGGGTTCTAGACTATGAGGCAGGCGCGTCATCAGGTAGGGCTCTTTGAGGACTTTGGGCCAAAATTTGCCCCATAGCTGTCTGCCCAGTTCATCTCTTAATTTAATGGTTTTCTTCAGTGCTTTGTCTTCACCCATACGAACAAAACCGACCGACCGATGCAACACCGTATCTTCGGGAGTATGAATGTGGATCTTAAAAGCGGTTTTACCTTTCGAGATAAAGCGGTAACCTGTAGCACCAATTAGATTATTCTGACTCATAGTTTGCTAAGTGATGATTATGTTATTAATAAGATTACGCCAAATACTGCAAAACCGAAACTAATACCCATGAAAAAAATAAAGCCTTAACAAAAGTGCTAAGGCTTTATTAGAAACTGTGAGGCGGGCGTGTCGCTAACTACATGATTTTCTGCATCACATCACCAATTTGAATGCTTCCAGCAAGGCTTGGTTGGTCGATCGTCAGTTCTGCTTCGTTTTCATAAACGCGAGAAACGGTCAGTGTGATATCGCTTTGAGATACCTTATTACGTGGCAAGCCGCGTTGGTCGATAAACGAACCTGTGTGCCACAGTTGCAGTTTGTCACCTTGTTGAACACCATGCATTCGACCTAAATCAATGGTCACCGTGTTACCAAATACCGCTGCCACCTCTGGAAGCGTGATCTTACATGACACTTCAGATTCCAAGTCCAACATAATATTGCGGCTAACACGCAGCATCATACTGCCGTAGGTTGATGCCCAGAAACGAGCACTGCGGGTGTCCACTTCACTGGTCTTAGCAAATGGCCACTTTGCCACTTCACGATAGCTACGGTTGTAAACCTGATGTCCTGTTTTACCATCGAAGACTTGCATCTCTAACGCAAACTGACGATTGATGATGTCGTCTTTCAAAAGCTTGGATTCGATGGTCGCGGTTAAATCGGTAATGTCGCCACCAATGATGTACTGCGCGCCAGTGTCTTGGGCGATCATCTTGATCACCTCTGGTCGACGCTTGTCGATATCGTAATTGGTCGTGCCAACGGAAACAAAGCTGCGAGACTCTTGCGCCAGCTGTCGGTCCACGACATGGCCAAAATCATCACCAATGTTATAGATTCTGCCCATTACAGCTTGCTGAGGGGAGGTCACATCAATGTTGCCGACTAAAAATGTCTTCTTGTATTGGCTCTCATGGCAAGCATTTGCCGAAGGATAGATATCGATCCTTGCGGTGATCATTATATTGCCACTGCGTTTTTTCTCTTTCTCTACCAAGATGTAGCGCACTTCATGATTGGTAAATTGAAACTCTTTCTTGTTTGCGTCGAGGTACGGCGTGAGGTTGGCAATGCTACCAATGTCGGCTCCTGAGAACTGGATCGCTTTATATACCGCGTCTTCCAGAGCATGGACCCTTGCCGTTTCCTCTGACGATACGATGGCTGCGGTACCGGTAACCTCATACCAAGAGGCATGAGCACTGAAGCTTATGGTTATCAGTGAACTTATTGAAAATAAGTAAGAAATTATTTTTTTCATCTATTCGTTACCAGTTGGGTATAAATATTGCTTAACAAATAACTATAAGCTTGAAGCTGACTTAAGTGCGTTTTTCTTAATCTGAACCATTAATGAAAAGCAAAGACTGTTCCAACATTGTAATCCATTGAAAAGAATAATGGTGAGAACATATTGGAACAGGGAGCACTAAACCTATCTGGAGATAAGAGAATGAAAAAATGGCTCGTAGTAATGAGTGTCATGTTGTTGACCTCATGCGCTTATTCGCCAATCTATAACGGCAAGTCTGAATATTCAGGCAGTCAGTTTATGTTGATGGATAGCCCTCGTCATACCATGGATTTCTTCGTGGAAAGTATGACCGAAGATCTGATCATTTCGAATACGAGTATCTCAGCAAGAACTCCGATAGCGATTACGTCGTTTGTTGACCTGCAACACATGGACACAACGAACTGGCTAGGAAACTCGGTATCAGAAGGTTTCATTCATCAGTTTCAGCGTCGTGGCTTCAAGGTGGTTGATTTCAAAACAACAGGTTCTATTCAAGTGACTCATCAAGGTGACTTTGCGTTGAGCCGCGATTGGAAAGACTTAGCTCAAGAGCAAGACGTACAGTATGTACTGACAGGCACCATGCTTCGCCAAGAAGGCGGTGTACTAGTAAATGCTCGCGTTGTTGGCATGCAAACTCGAATTGTAGTGGCGACGGCACAAGGCTTCTTACCTGCAGACCGTATTGGCCGTGACCTAGATACTCTCAACAGTATTCGAACTCAAGATGGCGTGATCATTCGTTCCGATCCAACGATCAGTCAGCCTTATACTGTTATTCTTCGCCCTTAGGAGTTCGAGATGAAGAAGTTAATGTTTGTTGTTGCCGCTTTATTGCTTGTTGGCTGTCAGCCATTGCAGAGCATGAGACCTGATGATTTCTTAGTGGCTGTTGGCTATGCGAGTATCAGTGAGCAGAAAGGTCGTAACGACGAAGAGAGACGTATCCGCGCGATGAGAGCCTCTAAGATCGATGCTTATCGTGAGCTTGCTGAACAGGTTTACGGCATGCGAGTAAGCGGTCGAGCAGAACTTGAAGATCAACGGCTTGGTACAGAGCGTACGTCAGGTGCGGTTGATGGTGTTATCCGTGGCGCAGAAGTGGTGCGCAGTTACCCTGTGGGTGATAGCTACGTAACAGAGCTTCAGTTGGATATTCGCAAGATGGATCAGCTACGTAACTACGGTGAAGTTCAGGCAGTACCTGAGAAGAGACAACAAACACTGTTCTAATTTCGGTGTTCGAATTGAATATTCAGTGATATTGGTTGCTACTCGCTTTCCAGATGGCATATCGGCAACCAATAACTAATATGGATGTAAAAGCGGCAAGTATGAAAATACTTGCCGCTTTTTTGTTTATCGATTTTGTCAGGGTGTTCAAAGGCTGATTAGAAATTTTGATAAAGAACAACGACAGAAATAGCCTGAGATACAGACTTAAGTAGGAGTGTTGTTGAAGAGGTAGCTTAACTAGGCTTTTACGTTGGTTCCCAGCGTGGAAATAGTATGCGTTTGACCACCGGCATTGTAGGTCATGCCAATTTTACCGTGGCTTTGCTGCATCATATTGCTGAGTTTTTTGAAGCTAAGGTGTGCTCGATTCAAGGCTTCGCCATTAACAAGGTTCGCTTGCTGGCAATCGTGCACTATCGACTGGATCTTTGTGACTAACTGAGCAAGTTCAGGATTCTCGGTCAGTTCTGAGATATTGGTATGGGTCGCGATTCGCTGATCGGTTGATCTTAATTGTTCAACAAGGACTACTTTTTCTTTGGCGATTCGCTCAATATCGTTTGATTGTCGGCTCGTAATAGCGGTTTTCTCTGAACTTAATAATTCAGATAAGGCTTTGGCATTTTGAAGTTGAAAATTAACTAAATCTGCTAGTGCCGCCATAACGTAAACCTATTCATAACCTCGTATGCTTTAAGACAATCACTTCAATCAAAAGTGAGTGTTGGCTTAAAGACCTTTTAATTCATCTTCGAACTTGATCATGTTGTCTGCCAGTTTTTCTGGATCAACAGTGTATGAACCGTTCGCAATCGCTTCTTTGATCGCTGCTACTTTCACAGAATCAAAGCTTGGTTGTGCTGCCATATCTTGGTGGAGCTGACCAATCGCTTTGCCTTGTTGGCTCAGTGAAACCGCATCTTTGCTTGCTGGTGATTTAGTTGATACATCAGAGCGTGATGCCTCAGAACTAGAATCAGAGCGTACTGCTGATCGGTTAGTGGTCGTTAGGGTTTGCCCTGAACGAATATTATCAATGCCTGCCATAGTTAAGCCTTTTTCTTCAAAAATGGGAACCTGTACAGTCAATATCGACCAAGGGTTCGAATACTTTAGCAATTTTTAGCTCAATAGTCGAAAAGGGACAAAACACCGCAGCCGTTATATTTGGCGTTAGAGTTGAGGGTGAAATCGCTAACGATACCGTCAATTTAGAAGTAAAGAGTTAAAAGTAAACTGTGACTTCAGACATGCTGGTAACAATTCCTTCAATTATACGCTGTGATTTGTCATTTTTCACTCTTACTTGATCACCCATAGAGCCATCGGTAAGCGCAGTCCCTTTGGTGGTAATGGTCATGCCACCTTTTACTGCCTGTATGATAACCTTCTCGTTTCGGCAGACGACACAGATATCACCTCTTTCTACAACATCGCCCGGTCTTAGGTTCTTTTTTACCTTAGCGCCGATGACTTGTTGTGGGGCTGTGAAACCTTGGCGACGAAACTTGTTAAGAGAAATCATAGCGGTGGTGACATCGTATTGACCGACGATTTCGCCTCTCGCGAGTGAACGAGTGGTGGTGACAAGAGGCACCGACATCGAAAGGCGCACCGGTACATAAACTCGCCACTCATCAGGAACACATTGCACTAAAACCGTAATACTGCTGCGGGTATTGGTGGTTGTTGAAGCGCTGGTCTCTAAAGGCACTGGGCAGTCTGTCGCTTTGATTCTTGAGTCAACATTTGCTGAATTAACAAAGAGTTCGCCACCTTGTGGCTGCTCAACTGTATCAAGGATATGTTGCTCCGCTGCAGACTGAATCATCTCAATTTGTTCTGGGGTCGCAGCTTGTACAAAAAAACTAAACAATATTGATAAAATGCCGATAAACTTAGCGACAGTTTTAAAAGTAGCTCTACACATTGCTATGGAAAGAGGTGGCAAATTTGTTTTATAATACGTCATTCCGTTTCTCTGGTGGTTCGTAGCCTGCAGTAGACTAACACTTTTTATACAAAAAAGTTTGATATGGAGATGAGCTCATGACGGGTATTCTTGATTCGGTGAATCAGCGTACGCAACTCGTCGGTCAAAACCGATTAGAATTACTAACCTTTCGCCTAATGGGGCGTCAGCGTTACGGCATTAATGTCTTTAAAGTAAAAGAAGTGCTGCAATGCCCTAAGCTGACAAAGATGCCAAACTTGAACCCACTGGTTAAAGGTGTAGCACACATTCGTGGCCAAACGATCTCTGTGATCGACTTGAGCTTAGCGATTGGTGGCCGTCCTACAACGGATATTGAAAAGTGTTTTGTGGTTATCTCTGAGTTTAACCGAACCATTCAAGGTTTCTTGGTAAGTTCAGTTGAGCGCATTATTAACATGCACTGGGAATCGATTCTTCCGCCGCCAGATGGCGCAGGTAGAGCTAACTACCTGACAGCGGTAACCAACATTGATAATGAATTGGTAGAAATTCTTGATGTTGAGAAGATCCTTGCAGAAATTTCTCCTGTTGATGAAACAATGGACAGCAAGATTGCTGAAGATATTGCGAAAGTAGAACAAGAGAAAGAACTGGTTCGCCGCATCTTGATTGCTGATGACTCGACCGTTGCTCGTAAGCAGGTTCAACGTGCTATTGAGTCGATTGGTTTTGAAGTTATCTCGGTGAAGGATGGTAAAGAAGCCTACGAGAAGCTGATACAGATGTCATCAGAAGGCAGTATTTACGATCAGATTTCATTGGTGATTTCTGATATCGAAATGCCAGAAATGGATGGATACACGCTGACTGCTGAGATTCGTCGTCACGCCGAACTTAAAGATTTATACGTAATTTTACACTCATCGTTGAGTGGTGTATTTAACCAAGCCATGGTTGAGCGTGTTGGGGCTAACTCCTTCATCGCGAAATTCAACCCTGATGAGCTTGGTGCAGCGGTAAAAGCTGCGTTAACTAACTAAAAGAGACATTAATGACTGCTATAACAATAAGTGATCAAGAGTATCGCGATTTCAGCCGTTTCTTAGAATCTCAATGTGGCATTGTATTAGGTGACAGCAAGCAGTATTTAGTGCGCAGTCGTCTAAGCCCATTAGTAACGAAGTTTAAGTTAGCTTCTTTGTCTGATTTGTTGAGAGATGTAGTAACAGGTCGAAACCGTGAGCTGCGTGTGGCTGCTGTCGATGCCATGACGACGAACGAGACACTTTGGTTCCGTGATACTTACCCGTTTGCTGTGCTTGCGGATAAGCTTCTACCGGAAATAGCGGCAAATAAACGTCCTATTAAGATTTGGTCTGCGGCAAGCTCTTCAGGCCAAGAAGCATACTCAATGGCAATGACGATTCTTGAAACTCAAGCTCGTAAGCCAGGTATGCTGCCAAATGTATCGATTACCGCAACTGACATCTCAGCAAGTATGTTGGATATGTGCCGCACTGGCGCTTACGACAACCTTGCATTGGGACGTGGACTTTCTCCAGAGCGCCGTCGTACTTTCTTTGAAGATGCGGGCGATGGCCGTATGAAAGTGAAAGATAACGTCAAGCGCATGGTGAACTTTCGCCCTCAGAACCTGATGGACAGCTATGCATTGTTAGGCAAGTTCGACATTATTTTCTGTCGTAACGTGCTGATTTACTTCTCGCCTGATATGAAGTCAAAGGTACTTAACCAGATGGCAAATAGCCTGAACCCTGGTGGGTACTTACTATTGGGCGCGTCTGAATCGTTAACAGGCTTAACCGATCGTTTTGAAATGGTTCGCTGTAATCCAGGCATCATCTACAAATTAAAGTAACGAGCGGCACCGATATTAGGTGTAAGGTTACCGTCTAAATTTAAAACCCAGCCAAGTGCTGGGTTTTCTTTTTCCTGCTTAAGCTATATCTTTAAGTCAGAGTGACATTCCAATTTACTCTATTTTTTGGCTTGTTTATTGCAAGTTTACCCACGAGTAACCTGTAAAAGCATTGATAGACCGCCTTGTTTCAAAAGTTGGTATATATATTGCTTTGGTTATTTCATAACAGTCAGTTCTTGAGTTGAGGTTTACATGGCTATTTCTTTTGACAATGCTTTGGGCATTCACCAGCACACAGTTGGTGTACGTGAGCGTAACGCTGAGGTGCTTTCCACCAATATCGCGCAAGCAAACACGCCTGGGTATAAAGCAAAGGGATTAGACTTTAAGAAATCACTGCAAGCGGCAAGTTCTGGGGCAAGCATTGGTCTTAGCCGTACAGATGGTCGGCACATTTCTGCCTCAACAACGGTGAACGGGGAAACGAAGTATCGCATTCCTACCCAACCTGATACAGGAGATGGCAACACGGTTGATTTGGATTTGGAAAGAAACCTTTTCATGCAAAACCAAATTAGGCATCAAGCCTCTCTCGACTTCTTAGGAAGTAAGTTCAAGAATTTAACTAAAGCGATTAAAGGGGAATAATTAGATGAGTTTATTCAATGTATTCAATGTGACTGGTTCTGCGATGAGTGCTGAATCTGTTCGTCTAAATACGACCTCGAGCAACCTTGCGAACGCGGACAGTGTAAGTAGTTCTGCTGAAGAAACTTACAAGGCTCGTCACGCAGTGTTCGGCGCTGAGTTAAATAAAGCACGCAACAGTGGTCACACTGTGCCTGTGAAAGTATTAGGTATTGTGGAAAGCGATAAGCCGCTAAGCGCGGAGTACAACCCGGATCACCCATTAGCGAACAACGAAGGCTATATCTACAAGCCTAATGTCAACGTTATGGAAGAAATGGCAAACATGATTTCGGCATCACGTGCGTACCAAACAAACGTACAGGTTGCTGACTCGAGTAAACAAATGCTGCTGCGTACGCTGCAGATGGGTCAATAAGGATAAGGAGGTAGCACATGGCTGGAATCAACAACAATGTTGGTCAAAGCGGCTTGTCCTATGTTGACCAGCTGAAGAGTCTTCAAGATGGCGCTAAAAAGCCCGACGAAACAACAGGTAAGCAGGATCTTAAACAAGAAGACTTCTTATCTTTGTTGACTAAGCAACTAGCACAACAAGACCCTTTCAAGCCGGTTAGCAATGACCAGATGATTGCGCAAATGGCTTCATTTGCGACCGTAGATGGCATTGGCAAAATGAATACACAGTTTGAAAGCTTGAATTCATCAATGACCTCTAACCAAGCTCTTCAGGCCTCCTCTTTAGTTGGGCGTGATGTATTGGTTCCTGGTGCGGCAGGTGTAAAACCCGGTGATGGCGGTATGGCGGCAATGGTTAAGCTTCCTCAGGCAATGGACAATGTAATGGTCCGTGTTGAGAACGAAGTTGGCCAATTGGTTCGCACATTTGATATCGGCTCTAAACCATCTGGTGATACACGTGTTGAATGGGACGGAAAAGACGAAGACGGTAACCCATTGCCGGCCGGTAAATACAACGTGAAAGCGTCGGGTTTGCTGGATGGCGAGAACACAGAGTTCCAAGTTTCCAGTTATGCGAACGTGAACAGTGTGCTTCTTGGTAAGGGCGATGGCAACGTACTACTCAATCTGGCTGGTTTCACATCGCCAGTACGACTTGCTGAAGTACTAGAAGTTGGTAAAGCGTAGCTCTTTATTGAGTGACTATGCTAGCTAGATAGATTAGGAGAATAATGGAATGTCATATGTAGCTTTAAGCGGCCTATCCGCTGCACAATTAGACCTGAATACAACCAGTAACAACATTGCGAACGCGAACACATTTGGCTTTAAAGAGTCTCGTGCCGAGTTTGGTGATGTTTACTCAAGCTCGTTGTTCACTAACGCAAAAACGACGGCAGGTGGCGGTGCGCAAGCTAGCCAAGTGGCGCAACAGTTCCACGAAGGTTCAAGTATTTATACGAACAACCCAATGGACTTACGTGTAAGTGGTACAGGTTTCTTTGCAGTATCGAAAGACCGCATGGTGCCAGAGATTAACGAATTAACGCGTAATGGTGCATTTCACCTAAACAAAGACAACTACATGGTTACCGCTAATGATGAGTTTCTTTTAGGTTACGATGTTGATCCAAACTCGGGGGAAGTTCTTTCTTATGCGCCAAAGCCTCTCGACATTCCTGCTGAGTTTGGTAAACCAAAACAGACAGAAAACATTGAAGTAGGGGTTAACCTTCCTGCAAACGGTGATCTTAAAGACCCGGCTGCATTTAACTTCAAAGATGCTGATACTTATAACCGTGCAACGTCTTCGACGGTATACGATTCTATGGGTCAGTCTTACAAGTTAACGACTTACTACCTCAAAGATCAGACTCAACCAAACACTTGGCAAACGTACTACACCATGTCAGATGAGAACGGTGAAAAGCCGGTCAACATTACTGGTGGTGATGCGACGAATGCACAAGGTCATGTTGGTCACACAATGAAGTTCAACAATGACGGTACGTTAGCAAGCCTAAACAATGGTCAGCCGATTAACTCGGAACCACTGGGTGCTGGTGCGAACCCTATTGACTTGAACGGTGCTGATCCAACTCAAGTGCTTAAGTTTGGTTTAGATTCTTCAACTCAGTTTGCCGCTCCGTTTGAATTGACTAAGTTTGATGAAGATGGCGCGACAACAGGTTTCTTAACAAAAATCGATTTCGATGAGTACGGCAGTGTTCTAGGTACTTATTCAAATGGTGAAAACGTGATGCTTGGCCGTGTAGGCTTGGTTCGTGTACCAAATGAGCAAGGTCTGGATAAGAAAGGCGGTACTCAATGGGATTCTACCAACGACTCTGGTGACAAGATCTGGGGTGAATCGAACAAAGGTTCATTTGGTAGCATCAACAACGGCTCGCTAGAGCAGTCGAACATCGATATGACTCAAGAACTGGTTGATTTGATTTCTGCTCAACGTAACTTCCAGGCGAACTCGCGTTCTCTAGAAGTACACAACCAGCTACAACAGAATATTCTTCAGATTCGTTAATCGTTTAAAGCGTTTGAATCATCTGCGAATACCCAATTCAATGTTATTGAATTGGGTATTGTTGTTTGTCTTTTTATTTGCCGCCCCTATTGCCGCCCGGTAATGCCACTGGCAACAATTCTTCCTCAATGATCCTTTGATGATCACCCTTCTTGTTCGTTTTCTATTTAAATTATTGATAAATAACAGTTAAAAATATTGGCACAGTGTTTGCTTTATTAGCCCCAGAAGATGATTTTTGGAGCAAAATTATGGATCGCGCACTGTTTCTTGCCATGAGTGGCGCTAAGCAAAATATGCAAGCTTTGCAGCTACGTGCAAACAACCTTGCCAACGTAAGTACAACGGGTTTCCGTGCTGATTTAGCACAGGCACGTTCAATGCAAGCGTATGGCGAAGGCATGCCTACTCGTGTTTTCAGCATGACAGAGCGTCCGGGTCATAATTTCGCTCAGGGTAGTGTGGTTACTACTGGCCGAGATCTAGACGTTACCATTCAAGGTGATGGTTGGATTTCAGTGATGGACAATACTGGCCGTGAAGGTTTAACACGTAACGGTAACCTAAGGGTTGACCAAAACGGTTTACTAACCAACGCAAGCGGTCACTTAGTGCTTGGTGAAAACGATGCACCAATCACGCTGCCAATCCCAATCAGCAAAGTAGAAATTGGTACAGACGGTACGATTTCGGTGATTCCTCAAGGCGCTCCAGCTGAAGAATTGGCCGTGGTTGATCGTATTAAGCTTGTACGTCCAGACAACCAAAGTTTGTTTAAAGACACGAATGGTCTATTCCGTTCGAAAAACCCAGATCAGGCATACGAAGCAGATGCAGCGGTAACGTTGCTAAAAGGTGCTATCGAAGGCAGTAACGTAAATGCCGTAGGTGAAATGACCAGCCTAATTGACTTACAACGTCAGTTTGAAATGCAGGTCAAAATGATGAGCACAGCAGAGGAAATGGACAAGTCGTCTGATTCACTGCTTCGTATGAGCTAATAGAATTTAAAGGACATTGCTATGCATCCAGCATTATGGGTAAGTAAAACGGGTTTAGACGCCCAACAAACCAATATCTCAACGATTTCGAATAACCTTGCCAACGCCTCAACCATTGGTTTTAAAAAGAGCCGCGCGGTATTTGAAGATCTGTTCTACCAGAATATTAATCAACCGGGTGGTCAATCGTCTCAGAATACTGAGCTGCCAAGTGGTTTGATGCTGGGTGCCGGTTCTAAGGTCGTCGCGACTCAAAAAGTGCACACTCACGGTAACGCACAAACGACATCTAACAGCCTAGACATGATGATTGAAGGCGACGGTTTCTTCCAAGTTGAAATGCCAGACGGTGAAACAGGTTACAGCCGCAATGGTCAGTTCACACTGAACGGTGAAGGCGCGATCGTAACGTCGGGCCAAGGTTATCCTCTACAACCAGAAATTGTGATTCCTGAAGACGCGATCTCGGTAACGGTTGGTAACGACGGTGAAGTATCGGTTCGTCTACGTGGCGAGCAAAACAACGTCGTGGTTGGTCAAATTACCATTACTGACTTTGTAAACCCAGGTGGTCTAGAGCCAGTAGGTCAAAACCTTTATTTGCCAACTGGCGCGAGTGGCGACCCACAAGAGGGTGTACCGGGTTTTGATGGCCTGGGTAACATCCGCCAATCGATGCTAGAAACATCGAACGTAAACGTAACCGAAGAGCTGGTAAACATGATTGAAGCTCAGCGTGTATACGAAATGAATTCGAAAGTTATCTCGTCAGTAGACAAGATGATGAGCTTTGTTAACCAACAGCTGTAATTGGTTTATTCGCCGTTTACTTTTTTAATTAATCTATCTGTTTTTGCTAATTGACCCATTTACCACTGCCTGCTGAGAGTATATCGCCATGAAACGTATTTTTTGTTTAGCCCTGTTAGCTTCGATGACTGGTTGTACAGTACTGGATCCAATTGAGACGCCAGCACAAGAGAACGCGACCACAGTGGTTGATGCGGTTGAAGGCGATAAGTCGGCAGAAGAAAGTTCAGGAATTATCGACACGCTTCGTGGGCGAACCGATCCAATTGCTGGTGACCCTGCATGGGCGCCAATCAACCCCAAGCAGAAGCCAGAGCATTATGCAGCGGCAACGGGCTCACTGTTTAATGTGAACCACATTGGCAGCATGTATGACGACTCAAAGCCTCGTGGTATTGGTGACATCATCACTGTAGCGCTAGATGAGAATACTCGAGCGACCAAAAAAGCCAACGCAGACATGTCTAAGTCGAATGATGCATCAATGGAGCCGCTGGCTGTTGGTGGTCAAGATCTGACGATCGACAAGTACAACTTCTCTTATGATCTGAGTAACACCAATACTTTTGCTGGTGATGCGTCAGCCAACCAAAGTAACAGCATCAGCGGCTACATTACCGTTGAAGTCATCGAAGTATTAGCTAATGGCAACCTAGTGGTTCGTGGTGAGAAGTGGATGACACTGAACACCGGCGATGAGTACATCCGCCTAAGCGGTACCATCCGTCCAGACGATATTGACTTCGAAAATACCATTGCTTCAAACCGTGTTTCTAACGCACGAATTCAGTACTCAGGGACTGGCGTACAGAAAGATATGCAAGAGCCTGGATTCTTGGCACGATTCTTTAATGTATCTCTGTAGAGCTTGATAGGACGACGACATACTGACAGCCTCTATCACTGAGCCACATTTAGCTAAGCTATTATAAATTAAAGCAATACAGACAGGTTACTCAATGAAAAAACTGACACTCGTACTATTCGGCATGCTATTTCTTGCCACCAGTGCCCATGCTGCGCGAATCAAAGACGTGGCAAAAGTGGCGGGTGTTCGTAGTAACCAACTTGTCGGTTATGGTTTGGTCACGGGCTTGCCGGGTACTGGTGAGACAACTCCCTTTACCGATCAAACATTTAACGCAATGCTGCAAAATTTTGGCATCCAATTGCCGCCCGGCACTAAGCCAAAAACCAAAAACGTCGCGGCTGTTATTGTGACTGCTGAACTGCCAGCATTCTCTAAGCAAGGCCAAGAAGTTGACGTAACCGTTTCTTCTATCGGTTCAGCAAAAAGCCTTCGTGGTGGTACCTTGCTACAGACCTTCTTGAAAGGTCTAGACGGTCAAGTGTATGCGGTCGCGCAGGGTAACTTGGTGGTAAGTGGCTTTAGTGCACAAGGTAACGACGGTTCTAAGATTGTCGGTAACAACCCTAACGTTGGTATCATCTCTAGCGGTGCGACGGTTGAACAAGAGATCCCAACGCCATTCGGTCGTGATGACTACATCACCTTCAACCTAATCCAATCAGATTTCACAACGGCTCAGCGTATGGCTGATGCGGTTAATAATTTCCTAGGCCCACAAATGGCTTCAGCGGTAGACGCAACTTCAGTAAAAGTTCGTGCACCGCGTGAAATCAGCCAGCGTGTAGCATTCTTGTCGGCTATCGAAAACATCGAGTTCGACCCTGCTGAAGGCTCTGCAAAAATCATCGTCAACTCTCGTACAGGTACGATTGTGGTTGGTAAGCACGTTCGCCTAAAAGCGGCGGCGGTCACCCACGGTGGTATGACGGTTGCAATTAAAGAAAATCTAAACGTAAGCCAACCGAATGCATTCTCTGGTGGCCAAACGGTAGTGGTCCCTGATTCTGATATCGAAATCACGGAAGGCGATGGTAAGATGTTCAAATTTGAACCTGGCCTAACGCTGGACGATTTGGTACGCGCAGTCAATGAAGTGGGCGCTGCACCTTCTGATTTAATGGCAATCCTTCAAGCACTGAAACAAGCGGGTGCAATTGAAGGCCAATTGATCATTATCTAAGAAGGGGTAAAGCATGATTAAAAATAACAATGACATCGGCTTTATTCACGACATCGGTAGCCTAGACCGCCTTCGTCAACAAGCGGTAAACGGTGAAGAAGGTAGCGAGAAAGAAGCATTAACCGCGGCGGCAAAACAGTTTGAATCGATTTTCACCTCGATGTTGTTTAAGTCAATGCGCGATGCTAACTCGAGCTTTAAGTCGGATATGTTGAACAGCCAGAACGAGCAGTTCTATCGTCAGATGCAAGATGACCAAATGGCGAGTGAGTTAAGCGCTTCAGGTTCGTTAGGTCTTGCAGATATGATCGTGGCTCAACTAAGCGCTGGCCAAGCAAGCGATACGTCTGAAGAGAAGGTTCGCAGTGAAGGCTTTGATGCTTCATTGCAAAGACCGCAATATTCAGGCCGTTCGGAAGAGCGAGCGTCAGACGTTCAACCTGCGCAAGCAGCAAAACAGCCAGTATCTCTTGATTCTCCAGAATCGTTTGTGACCTCAATGAAGCCTTACGCGGAAAAAGCGGCAAGTGCGCTTGGTGTGGACTCGTCTCTTCTATTGGCACAAGCTGCCCTTGAAACGGGTTGGGGTTCTAAAATGGTTAAGAACTCTTTGGGCAACAGCAATAACTTATTTAACATCAAAGCAGATAGAAGTTGGAAGGGCGATAAGGTCGCGACTCAAACTCTTGAGTTCCATGGCAAAACCGCCGTTAAAGAGTCAGCTTCCTTCCGTTCTTACTCTAATTTCGAAGATAGCTTTAATGATTACGTGAAGTTCTTGAACGAAAATCCAAGATACGAAACGGCGCTACAGCATCAAGGCAATTCAGAGAATTTCATCAAAGGTATTCATCAGGCTGGTTACGCAACTGACCCTAACTATGCAGACAAGGTTTTACGAGTTAAAGCCAAGATTGATGAGATGAACTAGCGTCATAAATCAACATAGAGAGCTTGCTACTGGCAGGCTCTTTTCTTCTCCGCCCCTTCAGTTCTTACGCGTAATCCATAGTTATCTCCTTACACTTCAATAAATTATCGTCTTTTAATTTCCTATTGTTTGTGTTGGCACATATATTGCTTTTATCTTGGTAATATACGGTTGTAGTTAATCAGTTCATTCTGGTTTTGTTAAGTTTTTTGGGGGCATTATGGCGTCGGATCTTCTGAATGTAGGGGCACAAAGTGTTCTTACGGCTCAGAGACAGCTCAACACCACAGGTCATAACATTTCTAACGCTAACACAGAGGGCTATAGCCGCCAGTCTGTGATTCAAGGTGTGAATGACCCGCGCCAGTACGGTGGGCAATCCTACGGTATGGGGGTACATGTGGAAAATGTTCGCCGCTCTTGGGATCAGTTTGCCGTCAAAGAACTTAACTTATCGACAACCAATGCCGCCAACAAAGGCGATACCGAAGCCAACCTCGATATGCTGTCGAGCATGTTGTCGTCGGTCGCTTCAAAGAAGATTCCAGAAAACCTCAACGAATGGTTTGATTCCGTTAAGACTCTCGCCGATACCCCAAATGATGTGGGTGCGCGTAAGGTCGTGTTAGAGAAAGCAGGGCTTGTAACTAAAACCTTGAATGAATTTCATGAAACAGTTCGTCAACAGTCTGATTCTACGAATAAAAAATTAGATATGGGTATCGAGCGAGTTAACCAACTTGCGTACGAGATCCGTGATGTTCAGCGTTTAATGATGCGAACTCCTGGGCCTCATAATGACCTACGAGATCAGCATGAAAAGTTGATTAATGAGCTTTCTGGTTACACCAAAGTTACGGTGACACCACGCTCAAATGCCGAAGGGTTTAATGTCCATATTGGTAATGGCCATACCTTGGTCTCTGGTAGTGAAGCGAGTCAGCTGAAGATGGTTGATGGCTTACCCGATGCACATCAGCGCCGCCTAGCGATTGTTGAAGGTAAGTCTTTAAAACCGATCACCAGCAGTGATATCGACGGAAAAATCGGCGCCATGCTAGACATGCGTGACGAACATATCCCAGCAATCATGGATGAGCTTGGTCGTTTGGCGACCGCGTTTTCATATGAGGTCAATAGTCTTCAAGAACAAGGTTTGGATCTTAACGGCAACGTAGGTAAGGACTTGTTTACCGACGTGAACTCAGAGCTGGTGGCAAAATCTCGTGTCACGGCTAGCGGGCAATCGAAAGCCGATGTTGCGGTATACATTGATGATACTTCTGCCTTAAAAGGCGGTGAGTATGGACTGAAATACGATGGCAGTGATTATGTCGTGACTAAGCCGAACGGTGAGACCGTTAAGATGGCGACCGACTCTAGCGGTAGTGCTTTTTATCTTGATGGCATGCGAGTGGAAGTACGTAACCCTCCTGAACTAGGAGAGAAACTGTTACTGCGTCCAACGCGTAATTTTGCTGCGCAGATTCATATGGAAACCAAAGACCCGAAAGACATTGCTGCGCAAAGTTATGAGGCATCGACCACGTTTGCCAAGGGTACAGCGGGATTTAAAATCCTAGAAGCAGGTCAACTGCGTGAGTTTGAAGTGATTGTCTCACCAAAAGGTGAGCAGTTTGCTGTGACGGATCCGAAGGGCAACATTTTAATGCAGCCGCAACCGTATCCGCCACAAGGGCCAGTGACCATCAACGGTACAACGTTTGAGCTCACACCCGGTGCGGTGGCAAATGATAAGTTTACGGCAAACCTTGTCCCATCAGAAGGTGACAACGGTAACCTGCGTAAGCTACAAGATCTTCAAACAGGAAAGCTGTTGAATGATGGTGAGTCTACGATTTTAGACCTTTACCACAACTTGAATACTAATACGGGCTTGAAGTCTTCAACGGCAAATCGCCTGAGTGATATTGCGACATTAGAAAAACAGTCGGCTCAAGAACGTATTGCTTCTATCTCGGGAGTAAACCTCGATGAAGAAGCGGCAAACATGATGAAATTTCAGCAAGCGTATATGGCTTCTTCACGTATCATGCAAGCAGCCAACGATACGTTTAACACTATTTTGGCTCTGAGATAGGAAGGTATAAATGTTGAATCGTATCTCTAGCTTCCATAATTATCAGTCTGTACAAAACGACTTGCGCCGTCAAGAGAACAAGGTGCATCACAACCAAGCACAACTTGCTTCGGGTAAGAAGTTACAGTCGCCAAGTGATGACCCATTAGCGACGCACTATTTACAGAACATTGGTCAGCAGTCAGAACAGCTTAAACAGTATGTCGATGCGATTACTCTAGTCAGAAACCGTCTTGAGCATCATGAAGTATTGGTTTCTAACACTGAAGGCTTTGCTGATGAAGCAAAACGAACCGTGATGGAAATGATCAACGGTGCGCTTTCTCCGGAAGACCGTTTAGCTAAGAAGCGTGAAATTCAAGAACTGGCGAATAACTTCCTGCATTTAGCCAACTCTCAAGATGAGTCGGGTAACTACACGTTTGCAGGCACTAAGCCGAAAAATCAGCCTTTCTTTCGAGATAACGAAGGGAATGTGACATATCAAGGTGATGACTACCAACGCAAGATGCGTGTGGCAAGCAGCTTTGAAATGGCAATGAATGATCCGGGCAGCAAGATGTTTATGGAAATAGACAACCCGTTCGGTGACTACGAACCTCAGTACGAGCTTGAACCTGCGTCTGAGTTATTGCTCGGGCGTGCGACCAACAGCGATGAAGATGGGTCTACTTATAAAGTGACGTTTGTCGACATGCAGACGGGCAATTTCGCTTATCAGCTTGAAAAAGACGGCGCAGTGGTTGCGGCAGAAGATTTTGATCCTTCGACAGGCATTGTTTATGAAGGGCTGAATATTCAAATCAAAGGCCAAATCACTAAAGGTGATTCGATCACCTTAGAACCACGAGAGACTTTCTCTATCTTTGATACGTTCAAAGAGGCTGCTGAGCAGGCTGAAAACCCGGTATCGGATGCATCAGCAACAGCGAAACTGCACCAAGTAACTGAAGAGTTCCACGCTGCGTTTATCCATTTGACCAAGGCAAGAACCGATGTCGGTGCGCGTTTAAGTACGCTGGATATTCAAGAGCAGCAACATGAAGATTTTAAGTTGTCTTTAGCCAAAGCGAAAAGCAACTTTGAAGACTTGGATTACTCGAAAGCGATCATTGAGTTCAATGAAAACTCTCGAGCATTGCAAGCTTCTCAACAAGCGTTTGGTAAAACCAAAGACCTGACCTTGTTTAACTATATTTAATGATCAATCGGTATTTAGTGGTGGCTTGTCGATCACCATGGCGTTGATTCCTTGCCGTATGTGCTATGCCATATGTGCGAATGACGCCACAGTTTGCCGCTTTTTTGTACGAAGCATGATGTTTCTAGAATAGCGGCAAAAAACGGCAATAAGGAAGGTGAATGTTTTTCATCTTCTAATAGTAGAAAATCATAATTGCGCAGTGTTGTTTGTAAGCTTCTGATTTTTAGATAATTAAAAAATTATTTATATGATATTAAACTTGGCATACAACTTGTATCTGTGTTGGTTATAAATGATTAATACAGATCTTAAACCTTGTATAGGGTTTATCGAGTAATACACGGTCAGTGCTTATCCATATGAGAGTAAAGCTGGCCGCTTCGCAGAAACTTTGCGAACTCATAAGGAGAGCAAAATGGCTATCAATGTAAGCACTAACGTATCTGCTATGACAGCACAGCGTTACCTGAATAAAGCATCTAATGACTTAGCGACTTCTATGGAGCGTTTGTCATCTGGTCACAAGATCAACAGCGCGAAAGATGATGCGGCAGGTCTGCAAATCTCGAACCGTCTAACCGCTCAGTCTCGTGGTCTTGATGTGGCAATGCGTAATGCCAACGACGGTATTTCGATTGCTCAAACAGCAGAAGGCGCGATGAACGAATCGACTAACGTACTACAACGTATGCGTGATCTAGCGATTCAATCATCAAACGGCACTAACTCGCCGGCAGAGCGTACTGCACTGAACGAAGAGTCAATGGCACTTCAAGATGAGCTTAACCGTATTGCGGAAACCACATCGTTTGGTGGTCGTCGTCTACTGAACGGTTCATTCGGTGAAGCTTCATTCCAGATCGGTTCTAACTCTGGTGAAGCAATGATCATGGCTCTGACAAGTATCCGTGCAGATGACTACCGTATGGGTGGTACTACGTTCGATTCAGAAAACGCGAAAGATAAGAACTGGGAAGTGCCGCCAACAGCGAGCGATCTTAAGTTCGAATTCAAAACCAAAGCGGGTGAAGACATCGTTTTAGATATCAATACCAAAGCGGGCGATGATATCGAAGAGCTTGCGACTTACATTAATGGTCAGTCTGATCTTGTGAACGCATCGGTTACTGATGATGGTCGCATTCAACTGTTCGTTGCTGAACCTGACCTTGACGGCCCAATGTCTATCTCTGGTGGTCTAGCGTCTGAGCTAGGTATTAAGAGTGAAGGCCGCGCAACATCGGTTCAAGATATTAGTTTGATGAGCGTAGCAGGATCACAGAATGCTATTAGCGTGATTGATTCTGCAATGAAATACGTAGATTCACAGCGTGCTGATTTGGGTGCAAAGCAGAACCGTCTAAGCCACAGTATTAATAACTTGGCAAACGTACAAGAGAACGTAGACGCTTCAAACAGCCGAATCAAAGATACGGACTTTGCGAAAGAGACGACGCAAATGACCAAATCACAAATTCTGCAACAAGCAGGTACTTCGATACTTGCTCAAGCGAAACAGTTGCCTAACTCTGCAATGTCATTATTGCAATAGTTATTGGTTGA
The DNA here is from genome assembly GCF_013114515.1 of Vibrio sp. AIC-3. Lineage (NCBI taxonomy): Bacteria > Pseudomonadati > Pseudomonadota > Gammaproteobacteria > Vibrionales > Vibrionaceae > Vibrio > Vibrio sp. AIC-3. Next base: position 38,420 of record NZ_VTXG01000037.1, read on the forward strand.
ACTTGCTGCTCGTGTTCAGACGTGAGCCATGCAGCAAGGGAAACTGGCAAGCATACTTACTATTGAATGTTTAGCTCTCTCATCTCTCACCTGCTATCCATTTTTGCAGTAAGAATGCAACGGCAAGTCGGAAATGTGTTCATTTCTCGATGATCTCCACACAGGCTCTGACGCGCCAACTAGCCCCGGTTCTCTCAAAGGAAAAGGGGCTTTTTCCTTTCTGTATTTCTTGTTTTTGCTATTTACTTTCCTGCGAATTTTCTCGCTCTACCTTTTTCAAATCTCTATTTGACTGTTCTTCTTCACGATAAATAATCTCATCTATTACACAAGATCTGCCTAACTCGGAGATCTTTGGCGATTGATCATTTCTCCACCTTGAGCCATTTAGACGGCGGTTCGTACGCTTTCTGAACAGATTAAGATCTTTTTCCAATTGAAATCTATCGCTGTATTAGAAAATGATGAAAATTAAGTTGTTGATAAATATTAGATTAATATTTTTTTTGTGGTTTTTTGAAAGTTTTTCTAAAGCTTCTGATTTTCGCGCCGTTATTAAAAGTAACTTTGAGAGAACTACTTGGTTTTCCGAGACGTCGGAAACCGCTATACCGGAAAATCAATTGGAGAAATCACCATGGCAGTGAATGTAAATACAAACGTTTCAGCGATGACAGCGCAACGTTACCTAAACAACGCAAACAGCGCACAACAAACATCAATGGAGCGTCTAGCTTCTGGCTCAAAAATCAACAGCGCAAAAGATGACGCTGCGGGTCTACAAATCTCGAACCGTTTGAA